>JBGQNR010000059.1:0-26820 GCA_041501225.1 Acidobacteriota bacterium | reverse complement strand
CATAGCGGCCGCCCTCAACATAAAGATTGACCAGATCGATGTGAGGATCCTTCGCTGCCCTGGATAAGGACGCGCCTTTTTCAAATGCAGCAAGGCGTTCTTCCTTCCGGCCGAGGAAAAAGAGCAACTGGCTTTTTTCGAAGTACATCTGCGGGCGATTCGGGCTGAGAGTCTCGCCTTTCTGCAACACCGGCAAGGTCGTTTCAGCCAAAGACTGGGCGAACTGCGGTTCCGCCTGGCGGATGGTTTCGAATGTGCCGTTGACCAGGCTTCCCAGGTACTGATAACTGCGCGCATTGGCCGGCGCCTGCTCGATGCTTTCCCTGAGAAAGCGGATACCCTCTTTGATGGCGCGGAGTTTCTGATCTGCAGGAATGTAGGGTGCACGGGCCAGTTCAAAGGCATAATTTGCAGCCTCTTCGCGTACTTCGCTGCGTCCGGTAGTCTGATACTCGTCTGCGCGGCGAAACAGGTCCAGGGTGTTCTCGCTGAACCGAAGCCTGACCTCGTGCGTCATCGGATTCAACACTTTCGTGGCCGCCCGTGCTTGCTGCAACAACTGATTCGATTGAAAAGGCCGGATGACGGCATAGGAAACGGCCAGAGGCAGGACCATGCAAGCCAGGGCAAGTGGGATCCATGCCCGCATAGGCTGTCTCCGCCGCAGGAGTGGCTCCCCAGAGTTTGCTTCCGGCCTGTTTTTATTGGCGGCAAACAAGTAGGAGACATAGGCCAGGACGAGGTACAAAATCGGGTCAGTATTGATGGTGTCGAAAGTGAAAAGGCCCTGAAGCAGGTACGCGAGCAGCAAACCCAAGATCAGAAGAATGTCTATTCGATCCTTAGCCCGCACCCATTGGCGCACAAGAAAGCCAATGACCAGGCTGAAAAACGCCAGGTAGGCCGCCAGCCCTACCAAGCCGGTGGTCATGCCAATATCGATGATCAGGTTATGAGCGCGATCGAACCAAAACTCGCCAGTTAAGGAGCGATAGACCTCCACGGGGAAATAGAGATCAAATCCGATCCGATAGTTTTCCAGGCCCCAACCGAAAAAAGGCCGGTCGCCGATCGCGCGAGCGCTTGCACTCCAATTGTAAAGACGGTTCGCGCTGGCGGCATCCGTTGGCGACAACAGTACATATCTGAGCAATGTGGGATGACTTTGCACCCACGATGCCTGGCGGTTGAGCAGGATGACGGCAGGCGTCAAAATGAAGAGCAGGATCATGCAGGCAAAGAGCAGTTTAATATTCTTGCTCGCGCCGTGCCACAGGTACAAGCTCGCGACCAGCAGAAGCGATCCCACCAGACCGATGACGGCGCCCCTGGTCTGAGTCAGGTACATCCAGAAAATGCACCACGCGCCCGCGCTACCGATCACGATGGCACCCACGCGGGCGTTGCGGCGTGTTGCGAACCACAACAAACACACCGCATGAAATAGCGCTGCGAAAATGCCTACGGCAGGAAATTCCAGCCCCGAGCTGATCCCTGCGCCAGTGAAGAAGTCCCAAACAACGACCAACAGATCCAGCAGAAGGATGAGAACCAGCCACACATTTGCCATCACGGCGTAGGTGGCGCTTTTGTCTTTCCGCCCCAGAAGCCAGAGAGCCACGAAGAAATTGAGCAGCATGCTGGCGGCAAAGAGGTTGGCGTTTCCCGCCGCCCCTTCGATTCGACCTTGCTGCGGGAACCGGTACAGGTAGTTCAGACCCAGGTACTGCACCATGCCCGAGAACCCCATCCATACCCCGAAAAAGAGCGAAGCGGCGAATAAGATCAGCCACTCGCGCTCGCGTTTGAGGGTGTGGGCCAGCACAAAGAAATAACCCAAGAGATGCAACTGCGCGACCATGCCCCCCATGCGCCTGAAGTCCCCCCACCAGCTGCTCCAGGCATCAACACTGATGCCGGGCAAGGAGCTGATCAGCATGGCGCCAAACCAGGCGAGTAGCGCATAGGTCATCAGGTGTAGCCGAGGTCTGTACGAGGGAGCGAATGTGGCCAGCAGGATGTAGAGCAAAAGCATGACCTCAACCGCGGCCCGGAAGAGGATGCTTTTCAGCAATACGAAGGAATAGAAGAATGAGCCGTTGACGACCAGAGGGATAAACAGGGCACAAACCGCGGCCAGCAGGATAGCGTGACCCAGGAGAGAGATCAGCCGGTCCTCCCCGCGTGGCACGGCCCTGGCATGTCGCTGCTTTGGCTGTCCAGCTTTCGGATGAGTTTTTTTCATTGGCGGAGCAAACGACAGAAGTCAGAATTTAGAAGCCAGAATAATAACCAACGGCTGGTGGTTATTTACAGGAAATTCCTACCCCGAAAGAGCCGCGTTTTTTCCGGACCGCTGGCCAGCGTGATTGCCCGGGGCTTCATTTTCTCCAAATTCTGACTTCTGAGTTCCGTCTTCTGACTTCTAACCCCGGAGAATCACTCCTCCGCTCGACGTAATGCGAAGCGGCAGACTGGAAATCCGTGATCCAAGTTCCGCCAACGGTTCTTCCTCTTTCTTGACTGGAGGAGGGGGCGGGGAAGTCTTCTTTTTCCCCTCCTTTTTCACCGGGGCTGGAGGATTCGACTTCTTCAACTTTGCCTCGTTTTCAATGCGAGCCTTCAACATATCGTTCTGGATTTCATTCTGTTTTTCATCCGCATACTTGCCCACGTTGCGAAGCGAATCCTTGATATCCTGAGTCATCTCCCGGAACTTGTCAGGGGTCCGGATCACATGAGGGGTGATCATGATGAGCAGCTCGGTGCGGGTCGCATTATGCGAGGTGCGCCCAAAGAGCGCTCCCAGAATCGGGATATCGGAAAGGAACGGCACGCCGTTGCGGGCGTTGCTGTCCGATTCCCTGATCAGGCCGGCAATTGCGACGCTCTCGCCGTCTTTTACCGCCAGAGTCGTCTCCACGT
The DNA here is from genome assembly GCA_041501225.1 of Acidobacteriota bacterium. Lineage (GTDB taxonomy): Bacteria > Acidobacteriota > UBA6911 > UBA6911 > UBA6911 > JAFNAG01. The sequence continues at coordinate 23,895 of JBGQNR010000059.1, read as the reverse complement.
TGGTGGTGCTGAAGGTCGGGCCAAGCGCGGTATTGGCGCCCGGGGAGCGGACCTCGTGATAGATCTGGAGGGTTACGGTGCCGGAGGCTGAGATGCGGGGGGTGATATACAGAGAAGTTCCGGTATCCGTATAGTTCACGCCCGTGGTGGCTCCGCCCGCGGGTGCCACGTAACTCATGGCGGGGATGGGGACCGAGCCGCCGACCTGAATGCGTGCCGGTGTGCCGTCGAGAGCTAGAACCGACGGTGCCTCCAGAATCCTCACCTTGGTTTTCTGGCGTAGTGCGCTCAGGTTCATCAGGATCTCGCGCGAGTTTCCGATGAACGCAAATGTGGCAGCCGAGAGAGCTCCGGTATCGGCCGCCATCGAACCGGTGGTCAGGTGGTCTCCGGCAGAGCGTCCTTGCAGGGTCGCGGAAACGCCGAAGCTGAGGTCGTCCGTCAGATCGATTTCGAAGATGCGCGCATCGATGATCGCCTGGCGCGGCATAATGTCCATGCGCTTAATTGTGTCCAGAAGATAGTTATAATCGGCCGCGCTCCCTTGAATGATCAATGCATTGTTCATATCATCGGCGACAAGCCGGACTGTGCCCTGCAAACCTGAAAACGCACCTCCCTGCAAAACTTGCGCGGTTATTCCCAAGCCCTGGCTCAGGCGCGGCCCGCCGACTTGCTGCCCTCCGAAGACACCTGCCCCGTAGCCATATGGACTTGAATTATTGCCATATCCCTGCTGATTGTATCCCTGTTGTCCCATGGCACCGTACATGGTGTTGCCACCCGCAGCCGAGGATTGGGATCTTGAACCGCCGGTTCCGGAATAGGGCGATGTCGTACCTCCCTGCCCCGTGGTCCCGCGCTGGCTCGTTCCGCCCGGCATGCCGCCGGAAACGCCGCCGACGCCGCCCGGCTGCGTCCCGGCCGCGCTGCCGGTGTCGCTGCCGCCAAACAACATGGATAGAACCATGGCGATGTTTGACGCGGTTCCGTTCTCGACGGTGTAAATAAAGGTTTGGACGCTTCTTCCTGTCGTCGTATCCAGGATCGCAATCCAGCGCTTTACCTCCTCGAGCGCGCGCTTGGAGTTCGCCATCAGCAGAATAGCATTGATGCGGTCGAGCGAGATCATGTTGACCCCGGTGTTGCTGTCTTTACCGCCGCCGAAGACTTTTTTCAAGTCGTCCAGCACATCTCCCGCCACGTTAGATTTAATCTCGATCAGTTCGACCAAATCCGGATCGAGGAAGTTGTTATCCAGCAGGTGCACCACCTCCAACAGCTTCTGAACATTGTCCGTGTAATCGGTAATGATCAGCATGTTCTGCCGCTCGTAGGGCATGATCACGCCGCCTTCGGTCATGAACATCTTGAGCGGTTCGACGAGGCTGGCGATCGGCACATACTCGGCGCGGATGATGTGCGTCGCCAAATGGGGAGCCGTGGACGCAGCCGAGCGGGACTGGGGTGGCTGGGTCACCTGCGGCGGAGGCACTGCCTGCCCAGGGGGGATCTGGGCCGCTACCGGTCCGAAAGGAGTCGAGATTGGGGGCGGCACAGTTCCGGCGGTCGTGGGAGGCGGCGCCGTTCCGGCAGTCGTGGGTGGTTTCGCGGTTCCAGCGGTCGTGGGTGGCTGTGCGCTTCCGGCAGTCGCAGGCGGCTTCGCTGTCCCGGCTGCCGGCGTTTCCGTCTTTTTCTGAACATCTTGCTTTTTCTGAACATCTTGGGCGGGCTTCGCTGGGGGGAGTAGGGGAAGGACATCTACGATTTCCAACCCTTCTCTGAGCCCTTGAGAAATCGGCACGATCTTATAGAAATTTCCTGATTTTACGAGCGCCGCATTGTTATTTTTCAAGACGCTGGAAAATATCGGGAATACATCTTCCCTCGACATGGCGGCAGAGCTGTAAATGGTGGCCGTCCCCTTCACATCCGGGTCAATGAGGATCGGTGTGATGCCGAGCATGTCCGCGACCGTGGTGATAAACTCGAACAAAGAAACGCCGTCGAACTTGAGTTGGATCGGTCCGGATGAAGAAGGAGCTTGCTGGGCGACGCTGGGAATTGGCGTAGGGCTTTGCGCAGCCGGTGCCGGCGCCGGTGCCGGCACTTGGGGAGGCGTTCCCGTCGCTTTCTGCATTTCCTGCAAAAGCCGCTCCACTTCCTTCTGCCGTTCCAGCGCCTTTTGCTTTTCGGCGGCGGACTGGTCCTGAGTCTGACCCGGTCGGCCGGGCGGGGGCGGCACCTGGGATCCGGCGCCTGTCACCGTAATGCTGCCTGTGATGACCAACAGGAGAACAAGGCAAGCTATCCGTGAATTTCGTTTTACAGTTCGCACGTGACTTCCTCTCACTTACAAGGTTGATTACTTTTTCACTGGCGTTTGGGTTGGCGGCGCAGCCTGCTGCTGAACCGGCAGAATGCCGAATGGCGTCTGGATTACCTGTCGGCCCTGGGCATCAATGTATTGATTGGGGTATTGACCGGGTGAAAATTGCATCGGCGATTGAATCCCCTGCCCTTGCTGCTGCGGAGTGGTGTTTCCGCGCTGTTGCGCAGGGTTCGCGGCCTGATTCGCGCGCGCACCGGCGGCAGGCGCCGGGCTCTGAATCGGCGCGGTGCGACCGCCGACGGCCGAGGCAACTGCCGTCGCGGCGCTTCCGGCCTGACCCGGACCGAAACTTACGACCTTGGTGGCCACAATCGGTGTCTTTCCCGACTGAGGAGTCTTGCCTGCAGCAAAAAGTGGCACAACCTCCCGGCTTGGACCGGATTCCAGGACCATCCCGTTATTGGTAATATCCGTCACGACAAACCCGCGAAAGTTGTCCCCGATCCGCATGGTCTGTGTGCGCCGCGCGCCGGACGCGCTGGTAGCTGCTGTATCGACAACCATGGCCTGACGCTGAGAACCGGAGATCATGATCCCGACAAGAACGGGAGGAATATCCAGCCTCCTGGCGGGCTCAGGCGCCGGAGCCTCCGTTTTCTCCTCAGGCCTGCGGGTCTCTGTGAACAGGTTGCCCGCAGGAATGACGGCATACTCCGCGTCACCGAACTTTTTGACGGGCTGCACCTGAGGCAGCCCGGGGTCCACAGCACCCTTCTTCCCGGATTGAACCCGGGTGATATTGGCAGGGCTATTCTCTTGTTTGAAAAGCAGCGCGGATACATAGAGCTGCCGGCCCAGCAGCACCGTAGCCACCAGAAGCATCAGATTAATTGCTATCCATTTTTTGGTCATATTACCCTCAATTCTTTCCGCTCCTACTTACCGTCGGCAGTTTTTTCGACAGGCTTTGCCACAGGGGCCGAGGTTGCGATCAGTCCGGCCACTTTGAGCATAGGATAGATTTGGTCCCGATTCTGGAGGCGCCGGCTTTGGATGAAAAGTTCATCGATCTTCAGGACCTTTTCGTAGTTTTCGATCGCCGTCATGAACCGCACCAGCTGGTCCAGGGTGCAGTTGATATCCAGCTGCACCGTAACCTTCGTAAGGTTCTCCGGGAGCTTCTGCTCCGGGAGTATGGTCTTGCGCGAGATCTCCACCTGAAGAGAATCTGCAAGGTCCTGCAGCACCTTCTGGAGCGCCGGCCCCGCGGCGGAAGGGTTGTTTCCAGGCAACAGCAGGTCCAGATCTTGCGCCAACCTCTGCTGGCCTTGCGCGATACGTGCCTTAAAGACTTCCTCCTGACTGATGAATTCCCGCTGCCTTCGCAGCAGGTTCTTCTCGGTCTCGACCATGCCGGAAAGATCTTGCGGCAGAAGCATTGGCGACAAGTAAAAGGCAATGACTACCAATGCAACAACGCCGCCGGCGATCAGGAACTTTTTTTCTCTCGCGGTTATCTTCACGGCCTATTTCTCACACTTGGCTGAAAGTTGAAAAATGTCTTTGCCTGTCTGCTGGTTCTTGAAAGTGGCGGTGGTTGTCACCACGTCCTTCAAGAGCGGCGACTTTTCTATCTTGCCAATCAGATCCGAAGAAGAAGACGGAGGACTCTGACCGTTCAATGAAAAGGTGCAGTCCTGGTTTCGGTAATAGGTAAGGTAGGTGTCGGTGGGCAGCAGACCGGTCAGTTCACGCAGGACCTCCAGGTTCTGATCGCGCCGGTTCAAAACCTCCTCAATCGAGTGGATCCTCTTTTCGAGGTTCTGCATCTGAGTGCGCAATTCCTTGACGCGATTGGCCGGCCCCTCCAGGGCTTTGTACTCCTGATCGAGCTGCCGGATAAGAGTTTGCTGCTGGACCATCTGGCGGAAGGCAAATCCGGCGCCAAGTGCGGTCAGGCTCAAACCAAGAATGAAGGTGGGGATGTAAGCCCATCGTTTCTGGTGCACCCGCAGTCCCGCGGGCAACAGGTTGAGTTTCATCGGCTGCCCGCGAGTGATGCCGGCATAGGCGAGCCCAAGCGAGGTGACGGCATCCTTAAGCAGCGCCCTGTTCTGGGGGGGCATTTTGAAGCGAAGTCGGGAACCCATCAGCTCGCAAGCTGGAAAATCCTCTCGCAGTTCTTCGACCACGCTCTCAGACTCCTCCCCTGCCAGGATGATGCTTTCGATGGCCTCTTCAGGATCCAAACGCACCTTTCCGGCAGCGACCTCCATCTCGCTCAGCAACAGCTGCTTCAATGAAAGATCGTCCGTTCGAGTGGAGTCCCGGCTATAGATAAGTGCGCCGCCGCGCAAAACCACGAACTCAATTCCGTCCGACCTCAAATCGGCCAGGAAGAAGGTCTTGTCCCGGTTGCCATTCAGCGTGCCCACCAGCATGTTGGCGAGGGCCACCGATCCAGCCGTGACCGACGTGGGATGGATGCCGATCTGCTTCATGATCTGCAGGTGAGCATCCAGCGCAGACTTGCGGACCATGGCGACGAGCACCTGAAGCTTCTTGTCAGCCTTCCCGCTCTTGAGGAGTGCAAAGTCGTAATACAGCTTATCCTCATCCGTCGGCTCGAAGGACTGCACTTGATAAAGCATAACCTGCTTGAGGTTGTCTTCCACCTCCCTGGGCAGATCCAGATAGCGGAGAATGACGTCCCTGCGAGGGATGCCGAGTACGACGTTGTCCCGGCTGACCTTTCCCCCCTTGAAGAATGCGTCGATCTCGCGCCGCACTTGCTCCGGATCACGCTGGCGATAGCCGGAGATGCGGGCATGTTGCGTGAACACATTGCCGGCAAAGTTGTTTTTTAGGCAGGAGATCAGCAAATCTTCCTGCCTGATTTCAATCCCCACGCTGGCTCTCAAATAGATCACTTTTTTTGCCTTACCAGTTTGGAACGTTTTCGTTCCAGTAAAGGATCGTATATTTTTCCTGTGACCCAGGATTATTGATCCGGATGATGGCTCGGATAACTCGGCGCGCCTTGGAATTGGCGCGGTGAGCCGACGCATTTAATGTGAAAATGGATCTTCGCCCCCAGGAAACATACTGCAAAATCGCCGGCCCCGGATTGGGGACCACCTCCCGGTTGAGCTCATCCCAACTGGCAAACGGTTTCACCTGGCGACGATCGAAGATCGCCTGCGCGGCGGCCGGAGGCATGTTGGGAATCGACAGCAGCACGGGGAGCGGAGCGGAATTGATGTTGATCTGTTGTCCGGACTGTTGTCCGGAGCCATAGACCGTCAGGTACCGCGAGAGGCCATAGCGTTCAACAATCTGGCCGTCGGGCGTCTTTTCGCGGTGCCCGTAATAATACTCGGAAGTCACGCCCCGGACCAGCAGGAGTTCTTCCACCGCTTTCATTCTGCCGCCGTCCAGCCAGATCGAGTAGGGGGGCGTCAGGGACTGGTAATAGTCGTCCTTGGCGCCATTGGGCCGTGCCATGGGACTCGGGTCACGCCAATCCAGGATGGAATCGACGATAATGGAGGCATCGGGATCGGTAATGCCGATGACCTGAACCAGATTTCTGAGCTGATCTTCTTTCACCCTATTCAGGTTGATCTTGCCCGACTCGTCCTGGATGTCCACCTCATACTCCCCATCGCCGAATTGTGCGGTGACCTTGCCGAGGTCGATGGCATCGGGTTGCTGCTGCTGAAGACTGGCCAGCCCCACCTGCGGAGTGAGGTAGGTCTTTTGATAAATCTGGTAGACAGTTGCCGCGATACCGGCGCGCGCAATGTAGTAAGCGTCTACGAGATCGCGCGAATTGCGGGCCGTGGCCACTTCGACAAATGTCTCGCGCGAAAAACTGAGCGCAATTACCGAGAGAATCGTCAGAATCCAGAGAAGTGCAATCAAGATGACGCCTTGATGATCCTTTCGTATTTGAGTCGTCACGGGTGCTGGCTTTTCTCTGTTCAACAAGGGACGGACCATCAGAATCGGCCTCCCCTGCCTCGACCTTGACGCGGATCAGTGAATATGTCCCCACCTCTGCGGCCACCCGGAGGAAACTGAGGGTTGCCGAAGCCGGGCCCACCCCTGCGCCCACCAGGAAGTGGATTGTCACCAGGGCCACCTCTCCGTCCCGGCGGAGGCGGCGGTCCACCTCCAGTTTGCCTACCCACGAAAGGATTGAAACCGCCACCTCCCGCTTGTGTCTCGAATGGATCTACAAAACCGGTCGTCGTGGTATCGGGTTCCGCCATGATGGGGACAACCACTTTCCGGCTTTGGATGACGCCATTCGTGTCCCGTGCATTCACGGTCATCGAGATCGCGGTCGGCAGGCTCATCTTCTCCTGGGCGCTCCAGTCCGTGACCCACTGGGGCGGGATCTCCCTGTTGCCCGGATCGAAGTACTCAAAAGACGCGCTGGTGAGGTGATCGAAGATGGTTGTGGCAGGCTCGCTTGTGTCTTCAATACCGGCGGCAAGCGTCGGATCGCCGCCGAGGTACCGGCTCTCACGCGCCACCAGCGCATATCCGCCATTGTCGCTGGGCACGATGTCATAGGTGACGGAGGTCAATCCCGGGTTGTCGCGAAAACGCAGCGGGCAAAGCGAGATGAACTGGACGGTGTTTGGAGACCCCCAAAAAACCGGCGCCTGGCCTGCTCCCGTCTGAAGATCGAGAGTGGGAACCAAGCCTGAAATAGAGGACATCTGCTTCTGCACCAGGTCGAGGGTAGCGCGGTGGCGCTGATTCTCATCCATCGATTCCGTACCGCGTTTCCACGTGGAGATGCAAATGCGCATCACGGCCCACAGGCAGACCGCGATCAGCATGATCAGCGTCACCGATACCAGCATCTCGATGAGGGTGAAACCCTCCGCTCGCTTGCCGACTCGTGCCCTGCTCCGGTTGCTCATCGTGACACCCGCCCTCCCTGCACCTGCGGCTGCGGGGTGACCATTTTCAAGGTCTGCAATTGGAAATCGGCCTTGTTTGAATTCGGTCCCATCACCACCACTACATAGGAGAACATCTTGGGCATCAACAGCTGAATCTGCTGCGACATGGGCACCGCCGAGGGCGGCGCCGGCATCTCCACTTCGCTGACCTCAACAGACCAGCGCGTGCCATCCTCAAAATCACCGCGCATCGAGGTCGCCGCCTGGATCGAGTCATCGAGCAACGCCAATTCCATCACCGCCTGCGCGTGCTCGATCAGGTGGGCATTGCCCCTCACCTTCCGGATGTTACTCAAGGATCCGGATATCAGAGACAAAATCAGAGTCACGCCGACGGCCATGACGGTCAGCGCCATCAGCACTTCCAATAGAGTGAATCCCGAATCGCGCTTCACGGTGCCTTCACCCCTTCATTCGACTGGATCCGGGCCGAACCGATAAGGGGATCCACGATAATCTTCAGGTTTGCCCCCGTATCCGCCTTGATCAGGATCTGCGCGTTGTCAGAACTCCCGTTGGATGAAAAGCGAATCACGAGAGGGCCCTGCAGCCCTTCCTCCCCCGTGGAGGTCAATCCCAATACCTTTACGTCGTTAGGCGGCCGGTACTTCCGCGCCCCCTCACCTACATCGTCGGAAACCGTTATCTGCTGCGCTTGAGCATCAATCACGACCATCATCGACTTCTGTTCCGTCACGGCTGCCTCTCTGGCAACGCGCAGGGAGTTGATCACGTCACGAGCAACCGCGCGCAGATGAAACGCGGTTTTGCCCCGCGACATCGACGGATAGGCTATGGCCATGACCAGGCTGATCACGACCAGAACAAGAATCAGTTCCAGTAGTGAAAATCCACCGTTGCGCAATTGCGCCCGGGTTTCATTTCCAGTTTCCGATTTCGTCACCTTGACCTTCTACGCCTGCCGGCCCTAAAGACAGCAGGTCAAATTCAGTCCCGTGCGTGCCGGGGAATCGATAGACGTACGGCTTCCCCCACGGATCCATGGGAAGCGCTTTGCTGATGTAGGGACCTTTCCATGCCTCGACATTCCCCGGGTTGGAAACCAGGGCTTCCAGCCCTTCGGAGTTGGTCGGATAGCGGCCAACGTCAAAAGCAAACATTTGGAGGGCCCCTTCGAGTTCCTTAACCTGGATACGCGCGATCTGCTCCTTGCTCTTGGACAAATGCTTGGTGATATTAGGAACAACCACCGCCGCCAACAGCCCTAAGATCACGAGTACAACGATGAGTTCGATGAGAGTGAACCCTTTTTCTGAGTTCCTGGTTTCCGTGAATACCGACATAATCCCTCCCCGGTGCTGCCCATTTGAACAGAGGCCACGCGGCGGATCCGCCGCGGTTGGTGATAGCCTGCCGGTTCCTGAATGTTGACCGATCACACCTTCCTAGATTGCACCGCGGCTCGGCGCCGCAGGTAGAAATCCTCCTAGAGCGGCATGTCGTTGATGCTGAATATGGCCATCAGCATCGAGACCACGATCGTGCCGATAATAATCCCCATCGCCAGAATCAGGGCCGGCTCAAAGAAGGCGATGAGGTTCTTGATCGAATTGCGCACTTCGACATCATAGACTTCAGCTACCTGAATCAGCATGGTGTCGAGCTTGCCGGACTCTTCTCCCACTTCGATCAGATGCATGGCCAGCGGCGGAAAGACGCCGGCCTGCTTCATGGGATGCGCGATCCCCTCCCCCTTCTTGATCCCATTGCGAATCGGTTCGATGGTGACGGCGATCCCCTGGTTGGCGAGAATCTCCCTCACAATGTTCATCCCCTGCAACAGAGGAACGCCGCTGTGGAGGAGGGTACCCAGAGTCCGGGAAAAACGCGCCACTTCAATCTTGCGCACCACGGCGCCCCACAGGGGGAGGCGGAGGAGCCACCGGTCCCATTTCAGGCGCCCTTCCGGACTGTTCCGGAAGCGGTTCAGGTAGAATCCGATCAGGATTAATGCGATGAGCAGCAGCCACCAGTATGAATTGAGAAAGTCGCTCATGGTTTGCAGAATCGTCATGGGCAGCGGCATGGGAACACCGATGTCCTTAAAAACGGCAGAGAACTTAGGCACCACAAACATGGTCATGATGGTGATGCTCCCTACGGCCACAACCGACAGCAGTGCGGGATAGATCAAGGCGCTTACCACATAGGAACGGAGGTTCTCGCTGGTCTCGAGGAAGACGGTCAGCCGTCCCAGGATTTCCTCGAGCACGCCACCGATTTCGCCCGCGTGCACCATGTTGATGTACACTTTGGGGAACACGGCAGGGTATTCCCCCAGCGCTTCCGAGAAGGACTTGCCTTCCTTAACGGCTCGCAGCACATTTTGAATCACTTCGCTCAATGCGGCGCTTTCCGCCAGATTGGCAAGGACGGCGAGGCTGCGGTCGAGTGGAATGCCGGATTTCACCAGGGTGTGGAGCTCGTGGGTAAAGACGAGGAGGTCCTTGCGCCGGACCCTCCTATTCTTCCAGGGCCAGGGAATGTCGCGGGTGAAAATGGTTGATTTGCCGGCAGCTCCGACACGCATGGGAATTAAGCTCATCTCCTGGAGCCGGAGCGAAACCACTCCATGGTCGGGCGCATCCATCGTCCCTTCCACTACCTTCCCTTCCATTGTCGCTGCTTTGTATGAAAACTCCGCCATAGCATCCCCGCGTATCAGGATTCCTGGGTGACGCGCAATACTTCGGAAACCGTCGTCATTCCCTGCCTTACTTTCAGCCAGCCATCGTCCCGGAGCGAGCGCATGCCCGACTCCATCGCTTTCTTGCGGATCTGTCCTGAATCCGCTTTCCCCACCGTCAGCTTGCGCAATTCATCGTTGACGAGCATCAGTTCGTAGATGCCGACCCGTCCGATAAATCCGGTATTGGCGCAACGCTCACAGCCACGGCCTTCAAAAAAGCGATGAGAATCGTGGCCGTTGCCGCGCCGGTAACCGATCTCATCCAGCATCTCGGATACCGGGAATACTTCCACTTTGCAGTGCGGGCAGATCACCCTGACCAGGCGTTGGGCCAGCACGCCCAGCAGTGACGAAGCGATCAAATAGTCCTCTGCTCCCATATCGACGAGTCGGGTGATCGCGCTGGGCGCATCATTCGTGTGCAGGGTTGAGAACACCAGGTGGCCTGTCAGCGCGGCGCGGATCGCGATTTCCGCGGTTTCCAGATCGCGGATCTCGCCGACCATAATCACGTCCGGATCCTGCCTGACGATGTGCCGCAGGCCCGCGGAAAAGGTTAAGCCAATCAGGGGATTGACTTGAATCTGGTTGACGCCGTTCATCTGGTATTCCACTGGATCTTCGATCGTGATGATCTTTTTATCCGGCAGGTTGATAGTATCCAAGGCGCTGTAGAGGGTTGTTGTTTTGCCGCTCCCTGTCGGGCCCGTTACCAGAAGGATCCCGTGCGGCCGCCGAATCAGCGCCTCCAGATCGCTCAACGAGTCAGTCGGAAATCCCAGCCGGCGGATGTCGTAGAGGTCGCTATTGCTCTTGTCGAGGATGCGCATAACGACGCTTTCGCCATACATGGTCGGCAGGGTGGAAACGCGCAAGTCGATGTCCTTTCCCAATACCTTGAGTTTAATGCGTCCATCCTGCGGCAGGCGCCTCTCGGCGATGTTCAGCTTGGCCATGATCTTGACGCGGCTGATGATCGCAGCTTTAAGTTTTTTGGGTGGATACTCGACATCGTAGAGAATCCCGTCAATCCGATAGCGGACCTTCAGATCCTTCTCGAACGGCTCGATGTGGATATCGCTGGCCCTGCCCTCGATCGCTTTGGAGATGATCAGGTTCACCAACCTGATCACCGGAGCCTCCGAGGCAAGGTCCTTCAACTGCTCTATGTCCTCGATCTCATCGGACAGGCCTTCGAGATTGCCCTCATCGATGCCCTCGATGATGCGGCCGAAAGTACTCGCCGCCGAGCCGTAGAACTTCTCCATGACATCCATAATCTCACTCTCGGCGCCGAGGAGGGCTCTCACCGAGAAGCCCGTTGCCTGTCGAACCAGGTCCCGGGTCGCATCATCCAGGGGATCGGTCATCGCCAGAGTGAGAACATTGTTTTCGAGTGCCACCGGAACAAATTTGCACTGCTTCATGAAGCGGTGGGTGAGAACACCTTCAAGGACCGGGACCGCTGGATACTCCGTGCCGGTGATCGTGGGAATCGTCAGATGTTCCGAGACGACTGCGAGGCAGTCTTTTTCGGAAACATAGCCAAGATCGACAAGCAGCTTGCCGATCTTCTCCCGCGATTCCGACTGGAGATTGAGAGCCGTGCGCAGCTCTTCCTCATCGATGAGTCCCCGCTCCAGAAAGATTTGTCCGATCAATTTGCGCGATTTGACTGCTTGTACCTTAATACTCAACGATTTTCACCCTTTGTTTGAATTCGTTGTAGCGGTCTGCCTTGTTTCCCAACTCGTCAAGGTCGCTCTTGAGCACACTTAAGATTATCGTCTTGTTCATCGTCCCTTCGGGATTGGACTCCTCGAGAAAGGCGGCGATCGTGATGCACTTATCCTTATCCAGCTGTGGCATCGCGTTCCCCTGGCTGAAAAGAACGCGCACGAGCTGTTCTCTGTACTTGTCAACCTGCCCCTTCTTCTCTTCAGGACTGAGGTCGGTGCCGGTCGTGAGGGATCCGAATGGAGTGTGGCTGGTAACAATGCCCCACCGGAGATTGACAAGAATGCTGTACATGTATCCGTAGCCTTGCAGGTAAACCCCCTTGGGCCTCCCTACAATTCCCAACTGGCCGAATGTCGTGCCGGTAGCGTCGAAAATGGCTTTTTCAACTCTCTGGATACAAGGGCGGATCTGAGCATAGTCGACACTTGCGGCCTTTGGACCCTGCGCTGCCATGGGCAAGCACAGTATTCCAAGAGCCAGAATGCCCATGCATACTCGCCGTTTCATGCTCCGTATAATCACCTCTCCTCCTCCTTCGATATCGTTCGGCCCGAAACACCCCGGGCAGGACCGGCTAGTTCTTGCTGCGGTTCTCTTTGAGTTTGCTGCTGATGAAGCGAAGATCCGTCAAGCGGAGCTGGTCCTGAGTGTCCATCACCCGCTGCATCATCTGGAAGGTAAATCCCTGAGAATCGTCGGCGACTCTCCTGAAAATTTCGCGCATCTCCTCCTTCGTGTAGTAGTCGGAGGGTTGCTGCGCTGTCGGCGTGGCCTTGGACAAAAGGCTGGTCCGGAAAGAAAAACCCTGGTTGTCCCAGCGAATATCCGCATTGGAGATCCCCAGGAAAGCCAGCGTGATCAGCATCGCAAAGGCCGCGTAACGAGCCAAACGCCATAGAGGAAACCGGATACCTTCGCGAACCGGCTCGGTGTGAGGCATGCGGAACGGCCGCAATGGCGGCTCGTCCTGCCAGGCCTTGAGAGTGGACCGTAGTTCCTGGAGTTCAGCCAATTCCTGCTGGCAATCGGGACAGGAGCGCAGATGCGCTGCCAACTCCGGGCCGGCCGACGGCGTCCCCTTTTCCCGATAGAGCAGATCTACAAACTTTTCCTGGATTTCGTTGCATCGCATATTAAGCTTCCCTGTTCAAAGCGTTACGAGCGAATGCCGATGCGAGCCAGATTACGCTGGACACCCCGCAGGCCGTGATACAAACGGGACTTGGCCGTCGACAAAGGGCAATCCATGACTCGTGCGACTTCCTCGAGATTCAATCCCAGATACTCCTTCAAAATGATGGCGCTGCGGTGTTCCTCGCTCAGTCCCATGAGCGCCTTCCGGATCAGATCGCGGGTCTCCAGCGCATCGCGCTGATCGCGCCCGGCGGTCATCGACAGGGTGAGATCCCCTTCCCCGTTTTCGTTGCCCGGCAGTGGGTCGTCCAGAGAGAGGTCAGGTGACCTTCGGCGCCATCGCGATCTGCAATGGTTGAGGGTAATCCGATAGAGCCAGGTGGGAAAACTGTCTGGATCGCGCAAGCTCTTCGCCGACTTGAAGACGGAAAGGAAGGTCTCCTGAACCACATCTTGTGCGTCCTCCCGGTTGCCCAGGTAGCGCAACGCAAGATTGAATACCTTGGCCTCCCATTGCCTCACAAGCTCGGTAAATGCCTCTCGGTCACCTTTGAGAAATCGTCGGATCACCTGGTCTGCCTCATCCCCCTGAGGATTGCCGCTGCAGGCCAACATGATAGGGACGCAGATGCCTGCCAGAAAGTCTAAGGAAATTCGGTCTGCCGCCTCTTGCGCTAGATTTCCGTTCGGTAGTTGGGAGCCTCTTTGGTTACCAGCACGTCGTGCACGTGGCTTTCCTTGAGTCCAAAGCTCGTAATGCGAATGAAGCGGCCTCGTAACCTCAGCTCACGAATCGTGCGGCAGCCGCAATAGCCCATGCCGGCCCTCAAGCCCCCGGTGAGTTGCGGAATCATCACTTCGATGCTGCCTTTGTAGGGGACCATCCCCTCAATGCCCTCGGGCACGAGTTTCTTTTCTAGAACTCCTTCCTGTGCGTATCGATCCCGGCTGCCTGCCTTCATGGCCTCGAGCGATCCCATCCCGCGATAGACCTTGTAGCTTCGGTTCTGATAGAGGATGGTTTCCCCGGGGCTCTCATCCGTGCCCGCGAAGAGAGAGCCGACCATAACGCAATCGGCACCGGCAGCGAGCGCTTTGGTGATATCTCCGGAAAACTTGATGCCGCCATCGGCAATGATCGGGATGCGTGCGCTCCGTGCAGCCCGGGCACTGTCCAATATGGCCGTGATTTGAGGCACGCCGGCTCCGGTGACAACACGCGTGGTGCAGATCGAGCCCGGCCCCATGCCAACCTTCACAGCATCGGCGCCGGCACGGATCAACTCTCTGGTTCCGGCCTCGGTGGCCACATTCCCGGCAATCACCTCGATTTCAGGGAATCGCCGTTTGAGCTGCTTTACCGCCGAAATCACCCGGGAGGAATGGCCGTGTGCCGTGTCCACCACCAATACATCCAGATGCGCTTTCACGAGCGCCGCAGCACGTTCCATGAAATCACCCGTGGCCCCTACAGCAGCACCAACTCGCAATCGGCCCAGCTGATCCTTGCAGGCATTGGGGTAGGCGATTTTCTTTTGAATATCCTTCACCGTAATCAACCCCCGCAGGCGGTATTTATCGTCCACCACCGGCAGCTTTTCCACGCGGTGTTGGTGCAGAATGGCCTTGGCATTTTCCAGGGTCGTACCCACCGGAACAGTAATGAGATTCTCCTTGGTCATCAGATCCGAGATCTTCAGATCCAGGCGCGTCTCAAAGCGAAGATCCCGGTTGGTGAGAATGCCGACCAACTTTCCCTTAGACGTTATCGGCAGGCCCGAGATCCCATATTTTTTCATGACCGCCATGGCTTCATGAATTTTCTGATCAGGCGACATGGTGATCGGGTTTACGATCATGCCACTCTCAGAGCGCTTGACCCGGTCGACCTCCTCGGCCTGGGCTTCGATCGAGAGGTTTTTGTGGATGATGCCCATGCCTCCCTGCTGAGCCATCGCGACTGCCATGCGCGAATCGGTCACGGTATCCATCGCGGAACTGAGCATCGGGATGTTCAGAGAGACCTTCGCAGTCAGGCGGGTGGTAATATCCACCTCCGCAGGTACGACATCACTCTTCGCCGGCTCCAGCAGCACGTCATCAAAGGTAATCGCTTCTTTAAAATTCAAGTCTCGAACCATGGCTGTCTTTCGAAGATGGAAAAGGCCCCGATGCCGGCATCCAGAGCCGGATCACTGGCCGTGACATTTCTTGAACTTCTTGCCGCTGCCGCATGGACAAGGATCGTTCCGCCCGACCTTGGCGACGTCACGCTTGCGCTGCGCAACGGAACCGTCACCACCTGAGCCGTAAACGAGGTTCTGCTCCCGAGCCTGTTTTCGGCGCGCTTCCTCCTGTTGCCGTGCGCGTTCCTGATGGTCTTCCAAACTCATCGGCTGAAAAAAGTAGAGGTAGCGGATGGTCTCCTCTTCCCTCCTGGCGTTGAGGGCTTCGAACATTTCGAAGCTCTCTTTCTTGTACTCGATCAGCGGATCCCGTTGCCCGTACCCGCGCAATCCGATCCCTTCCTTCAGGTGGTCGAGCGCAAGCAGGTGGTCTTTCCACTGCATGTCGAGCACCTGGAGCATGATCATGCGCTCCTGATAGCGCATGAAATCCGGACCGACCTTGTTTTCCTTGTCTGCATAAATGCGCTTGATGGTGTGCCTGAGCTTTTCGGAAAGTTCGGCATAACCCGCTTCCTTGACATCGAAACCCAGAGATGTGATGTCGACGCCAAACTGGTTCCCGATGCTGATGTGCAAGGCATCCAGATCCCACTGATCCGGGTGCTTGTCCTTCGGCGCGTGGGCATCGATCAGTTCTACCAGGATGTCCTCAGCCAGATCCGCGATGTAATCCTTCTGGTCCGCACCCTCGAGCAGATCGCGGCGAATCGCGTAAATGGCTTCGCGCTGCTTGTTCATCACGTCGTCATATTCGAGCAGGTGTTTGCGGATTTCGAAATTGCGCGCTTCCACCTGTTTTTGCGCTCTTTCAATCTGGCGCGTGATGAGTTTGCTCTCGATGGGCACCCCTTCTTCCATCCCCAGCGACTGCATGATTCCCGAGATGCGATCGCTGGCGAAGATGCGCATGAGATCGTCTTCCAGCGAGAGGTAAAAACGAGAAGATCCGGGATCGCCCTGACGCCCGGCGCGCCCACGTAACTGGTTATCTATGCGCCTGGCCTCATGCCGCTCGGTGCCCAGAATGTGCAAGCCGCCGCGCTTGACCACCTCGTCATGCTCCTTCTGGCAGACCGACAGCCAGTGGTCGCGAATGCGATCGTATTCCGGTTTGGGGATCGAGTCGGGAGTGAGGCTCTTCTCACGCAGGCTCTGCAGGGTCAGGTAGTCCGGGTTGCCGCCCAGGAGGATGTCCGTGCCGCGCCCTGCCATGTTGGTAGCGATGGTCACCGATTTTTTTCTGCCCGCCTGAGCCACGATTTCCGCTTCTTTGGCATGGTACTTGGCATTCAAAACGACATGGGGAACACCGCCGCGTTTCAGCAGCGTGCTCAGCTTTTCAGATTTTTCGATCGAAACCGTTCCGACCAGGACCGGTCTTCCTTCCTCGTGCAATTCCTTGATCTCATCCACCACGGCGTTGTACTTTTCACGTTCCGTTCTATAGATGATGTCGGAATGCCCGGTCCGGATCAGCACCCGGTTGGGCGGGATGATATTGACTTCGAGTTTGTAGATCTTGAAGAACTCCTCAGCTTCCGTCTCTGCGGTACCGGTCATCCCCGCCAGCTTTTTGTACATGCGGAAATAGTTCTGGAAGGTGACGGTCGCCAGCGTCTGGTTCTCGTGCTCGATCTTGACATTTTCCTTGGCTTCCAGGGCCTGATGAAGACCGTCGCTGTAACGGCGGCCGGGCATGAGGCGGCCGGTGAATTCGTCGACAATCACGACCTCCTCATCCTTGACCATGTAATCGACATCTCTCTTGAAGAGCAGATGGGCTTTCAAGGCCTGGTAGATGTGGTGCACCCAATCCATGTTCTGGGGTTCGAAAAGATTCCCCACGGCGAGGAGTTTTTCGGCTTTTTCAACGCCGTCTTCGGTCAGATTCACCGTTCTCGCTTTTTCATCCACCTGGAAATCGATGTCCCGGCGGAGCCTGGGAATAATGCGATCGATTTTGTAGTACTTGTCGGTCGACTCTTCGGCCGGCCCCGATATAATGAGTGGCGTCCTTGCTTCGTCGATCAGGATGGAGTCGACCTCGTCGACGATCGCGTAGTGAAATCCCCTCTGGACACACTCGGCCAGATCGTACTTCATGTTGTCGCGCAGGTAATCGAAACCGAACTCGTTGTTGGTGCCGTAAGTGATATCCGCTCCGTAGGCAACCTGGCGCTCGGCGTCGGTCAGCGGATGCTGGATGCAGCCGACCGTCAGCCCGAGAAAGCGGTAAAGCTTCCCCATCCACTCGCTGTCGCGGCCCGCGAGGTAGTCATTCACCGTGACGATATGTACGCCCTTCCCCCCCAGAGCATTCAGGTAAGCGGGAAGGGTGGCGACCAGCGTCTTTCCTTCTCCCGTCTTCATCTCGGAGATTTTCCCCTCATGAAGAACCATGCCGCCGACGAGTTGCACGTCAAAGTGCCGCATCGAGAGAACTCTCCTGCCGGCCTCCCTGACGGCGGCGAAAGCTTCAGGAAGGATATCGTCCAGTAACTCTCCGTCGGCAAGGCGCTGCCGGAACTTGGGAGCCAACTCGGCAAGCTGGAGGTCGGACAGACGCTGTGTTTGGGGCTCCAACTCGTTGATGCGCTCGACGAGCGGCGCAAGTTTCTTCAAGTCCCGATCGTTCTTGCTGCCTATGATTTTCGTGATGATCGCGTTGAACATTCAGGGAGATCTCCGGATGGGTATAAACCATTTAATGTAACAGATGGATCTATCCCAGTCAACGAGTTGGGAAAGGCAAAAAGTGTTTTCTCAGTTCGACTTATGCGGACTCAACGGGATCGTTAATGAGAGGGCGGCACTTCGTTTCTCGCGAGTGCAGACTACAAAATTACTCACAGAAAATGGAAAATTGGACTGCAGTCACGGCGCCCCAAGTCGGACCGGCTCTAGGGCCTGACCACCCGTGAAATTGAAGATGCCTGGAAAAACTTTGCCGGGTCAAGGCATCGGCCGTTCTGCCAGACTTCATAATGCAGGTGAGGACCGGTGGTTCTGCCGGATCTTCCCACGTAGCCGATGACATCGGCTCGGGACACATGTTGGCCAACTTTGACGTCCATGCTCTGCAGGTGGGCATAACGGGTGGTAATCCCGAACTTATGGTAGATGACGATGATGTTTCCGTAACCTGGGCGCTGGCCAGCGAAAATCACGGTCCCATCCGCAGGTGCGATAATCTTGCTGCCCAAAGGCGCCGAGATGTCCACACCGGGATGGCTTTCTTTGACCGAAGGATCGAAAGGATCATCCCTGCGTCCCCATCCTGCCGTAATGTAACCGTTCACCGGCTGGAGACTAGGAGCGGCAGCCGCTACCAGGATCCCGTCGGTAATCCTGTTGTTCAGATCCCGGAATCTCGGGTCAAGCGAGGAGATCTTCTTGTCGTAAGAAGCGATCGACTGCAGCGCGCCCGCCGATGCCGACCGCGGCCGGTTCAACGTATCCTTGGAAACACCGCCGACACCCCCTACGGCCTTATCCGAATTCATGCCCGAAAAGACCATCAGTTTGTGAGAGAGCGTCTCCAGGATATCGATCTTTTCGCCCAACTGGGCTGTCTGCACCTTATATTCGTGATTTTCGCTGCGGAGTTGGTCATTCTCCATGATGCGGTGCTCATAATCGACAACCTTGAGGAGCATTTTCCCATATTGAAAGGCAGCTCCGCCAAGCGCAAGGCTCCCTACGAGAACGAAAACGCCCAGAGTCACCAGGATGGAATATGGGAGCGAAAGGCGCCAGACCTTCCCTCCCGCATGGCTCGCCACAATAAATGTATAGAGCCTCCTTTTGAACATTTGGATCCCTTCTTCTCCAAAAGATCAAAGCTAGCTACCGAGGGCAGCCGGATAACTGAGCGACCAGGCTGCTGATTGATGGGGGCATTTTATTTACGGCTTTACGGCCTGTCAACATTATTTCGTGCAAATTTTTGAACCCCATATGCGACCTCCGACCTCCGACCTCAGAATTCAGAGTTCTTATTTCCAGGCCATCGGACCTTCAAGCAGCGGGTGTCCTTGAACCGACTGCACCGGAATTGTTCAATCTCTTTATAAAACGTCAGGCCCAAATCACTGGCAAAGCCCTCCTAAGGGCAACACAGGCTGTGCCGCTCTTATGTTTTTTGCCAGTCGACCGAAATCTCTATGGCGTTCACTCCCGTCACACCGTTTCTTTGGTCGGACGTCAGAGGTCTGCGGTCGGATTACATTGACGGTGGGCAATCCGACCCTTATTATATTTTCAGTACATTGAAAGATACGTGGGGGTGAACTGGATTCGACGGGGGTCAAGAGGTTGCAGAGGCATGCCGAGTGCTCCGCGACTCGTAAAATCGTGGTACTAACATAACTGCTGACACTCAGTTAGCACTGGCCGCTTAAGCGGTCACGTCTCGCCGATTCTGCCTGCGGAATTGGATTGAGGCGCCGACTAGCAGGATAGGTGAGGATCCAGGCTCTGAGATCCGAGCCGAAACTCTACAGGGCTAGCGGCGTATCGACCTTGCCGATTCGATCGCTGCGTCCGCGAAACTAAACGAATTCGGATACGCATGTAGGCTCTGCACGCTGAAGGCTTTCGGACGCGGGTTCGATTCCCGCCACCTCCACCACATATCTTTATAAACCATTGTAAATGCGATATTTAAATAATTAGAGCGGTACGCACCCACCAAAAGACCCACCAATATTTATTGGATGTAGTCGGACAAAAAGGGCGCCGAAAGCGCCCATTTTCCTCTTCGAGAGTTTTTTCTAATAAAGCGGCTCAAAAGACCCCCCTCTCAATAAAGCGAAAGTTTGCGCGTCGGTTTTGGCTTTCTGCCCCTCATAATTTTCGATTTTTAATTTCGCGGATTTTCGCGCTTGTGCGTGCGCCCGGTCGATAGGCATGCCTCCTGAGCCTTTGAAGGCGCCCCGCGGCCCTCCAGGAGCCCCAGCTCGCGCCGGGGCCCGGCTAAATTTAGTTACCTCCCGATGCTGATCAACTGCCGCTTCCAGGCGTCCAGCCTCGTGAAAACAACCCGATCCTTTGGCTTCCCTTTGATGGTCACGCTTCGCGAAATTTGCTCGAGCTGATGCTCAATTTCCTGCAGTCCTGCGGATTCTTTACCTGGGAACATGCCGCCCGAAAGCTTCCTGAAATTGAACTCGGCCGCCTTCAGACAGAGACGGGAATAGAGATCTTCGGCACTGACCGCACCGAGGAAACACCAGGCATCCCTTCGGATCCGGCGCTTATCAAAATCGGCGGAGACATAGACACGTTTGATTCCTGGACCGTCAAAGACCTCGATGAATTGAGGTCTCTGCTCCCTCGGTCCCCAGACCGTTTTATAGCAGCAGTCGCCAACAAAGATGGACGTTCTTTCGTCATGGTCCCATTTGGGCCAAAAGTGGGCCCGCTTGAAGCTGGCATATCGGTCAAGGATCTGGCCCTCGATGATGGACGAGTACCCCGGAAGTGGAAAACGTGCAATGGTCTTCGCAATCTCCTCGGGAGTTAATTCCGGCGCCGGCGCTGTTTCTGGTTCCTGCTCTTGGGCCGTTTCGGAATCGAGCGATACGGGCCCGGCCGGCGTTAGGGCTACATGATGAGGCCCTAGAAAGTAAGCGCACCAGGATTCAAGGTTCAGGGCTACATGGTCGCCGTGGCCGGCCCGGAGCAGGTCCTGCGCCATTTCATGGAGTTCCCGATCGGTATAGCCGAGAGGATTCCCCGGCGCTTTGTGGCGCAACGAGGTCAAGCTGATTCCCGAGTAACCATCCGGCCGGGCGAACGGGATAAGGTTACTTCCTTGCTTTTTCATGCTGCACCACCCTTCCCGGCCTGAATGATAAGATCGCGTGCGCGCTCGGTTGTCGCTATTGTGGCGTCGAGCAAATAATCGAAGCCGAAACACAGGTCGTTGACGTCAACTACTCCCCCGCGTTCAGCGGCTTCGCCCAGGGCTCTGAGAAAAGCGTGAAGGCCTTGCATTTGGTTTAAAGCCGCCCCGATTGTCTTTTTTGCATCAGCGAGCGGGTTAGCTTTTGCTGCGGGTTTTTCTGGTGTTGCAGGTGTGGGTTTTTTGGTTACAATGGCTTTAGCCATGCGTTTCCCCTTTCGCGGGAATGCAGGGGTCAGGGCTTGTCGACCGCGGATACGGTTGGCAGGCCCGCTCTGCGGGTTTATTTCTTCAGCTTCTTTTCTTCCTTCGCAAGGTATCCTTGTACCAGCTCCCTGATCACCTCTGCCATGTTGAGACCGTTGGCAGCACAGTGAAGTTTCAGACGCCGATGCAGTTCCTCGGGAAGGTCCATTGTGAATCGTTTTTGGCTCATGCATCGTATTATTGATGTATTTATGGATTAGTCAAGAAAATTCTTTCCCCTCGAGCTCCCCCACTTCCGGCCGGAACCGCCGCGGATCATGCTCAAAGACCGCATAAAGCAGCACGCGGTATCCCAGCGGATCCGGAATGCTCACCTGGCTCGCTTGCCAGCAGCTCCGGCAGTACGGCCAGGCCTGCCAGATACCACCGGCGCCGGTTGGTCGCCGCTCGAGGCGGAAGGGTCCGCCTGGTCGCTCGCAAAGGCAACAGCGATCAAGCCGTGGTGTGGAATGCTGGAAAAGGCCCTCTTCCTGGCTTTTTGCCATCGACCCTCGAAAACTTTCGCGTAGGACGGCTCAGGTTGAAGAATGAGGCAATGGGTGATGGTAGGACAAGGGCCGTTTTCGATCACTTCAGCGCTGACCTGGTCCGCCGCCAAGTTGCCCGTTGTGGCGAGAGGCGCATCCCTGTTGCTCCTCGCCCGCGCGTACGGGGTGAAACAGGGAGGGCAGGTTCATACTTGTATGAACCTCATGTTGCTCCTCGCCCGCGCGTGGTTTCCTCTTTTGCGGGCAGGTGTGCACTGATGCACACCTGATCTCTGACGCGGTCACACGATGTTACCGCGTTGTTCCTCGCGCGCGCATGCGTCACCTCTCAGACCCCACAATGGGTTTTAATCGCCTGAAGTTGGGCTTCCGTGAGAGTTGTGCCTCCCATTATGAAGTCTTTGCCCGATGCTATTTTTAGGTTTCCGGTGGCGGTGACCACGCCCAACGACACCTGCAAACCGCCCGTGTATCCATAGGTCGACAGTCCAATCAGACCCGTGTTGGAAACGTTGCCGGCCGTCAGGTCGAGTTCTCCGTACCCCATGCCGTTGTCCATCCCGGCAATCGACAGGGCAAACAATCCGTCGACGGTCAGTTGCGCTCTCGTGACGCCCCCTGAATCAATACACCGGAATCCATTAGATGGGGTCATCTCCAAGCGTGCGCCGCTTGCCGCTGTTCGTATGGTCGCGCCGCACATCATCGGACCCGACGCGCGGGCAGGATCCGTCCGTTTTTCAACCTCAAATTCGCACTGACTCAAGCCACTCCGCATAATCGCCGTCTCCTTCTTCTATGTGCTCACCGCACCACGCCGCCCAGATCTTTGCTTGTCTGAGCTGCAATTCTTCGAGGAAGCGCCCCTCCAGCATCCGGGCCTCCCACTCTGTTACAATCGGATTAATTTCGCCTGAGCAAATAATTTTTGTCCCCGGGATCCCGCTGCAGATCACAATGGAAAGGTTTGTGGGGATTGCCTCGGCAATAATTCTGACGGGACCGTCATTTATGCTTTTTGTCGGCTGCGTACTGAGGCAGAGGCCCCGGACAGCGCCGCTCTTTATCGCATTCAGAACGGCAAGACCGACCAAGCGCGATCCCATGACGCGGCCACGGCAAGCAATCCCTTTTGGAAATTCGAAAAGGGCGGCAACGCCAATAGGTTGCCTGTGCTCATAAAAAAGTGGCACTTGCAGGCCGTGACATTTCACCGATCCCGGGAGGAAGATTTCGTCAGTATCGCTCTGGACATTCCATAAAAGAGCATCGCCGAAAAATTCGTTTGGCCCGATTCGGATTTGCGTTTTTGGTGCCAGTTTTTCTGTTGCCATTTTGCCTCCACTTTTTGCAGACAATGCAAAATTCAGCCGGCCCGGCGCGACCCGGACCGGCCATGCAGCGCTTTTGGAGCCAGGTGACCGCGGACCTGGTCCGGACGCCCCGC
This sequence comes from Acidobacteriota bacterium, assembly GCA_041501225.1. Taxonomy (GTDB): domain Bacteria; phylum Acidobacteriota; class UBA6911; order UBA6911; family UBA6911; genus JAFNAG01. The sequence continues at coordinate 704 of JBGQNR010000059.1, read as the reverse complement.
TCGGCCGGGCCCACCGGAAAGGGTATGAAAATCTGCCGGTCACGCGCCGGCGCCGAGATGAAACTCGATTTACGGGCTCGAATTGAAAGTTCCGTAAATGAACGCCGCGGCCCTTTTTGTGATTAACGCCAGGCGCTTTTCAATTCTTACGGCCGCAAGATTCTTTACGAAGTAATCGGAATGACTTGTGCTTACCTCGATCTGAGCCTGCATACGATCTCTGATTTCAATCGCCGCGGGATCGCCGCTACCGACCAGGAAGGTGCCAGCCGTCATGTTCACCGTGGGAATGATGTCCAGGTCCCACAAGCGCGGCATTGCCTGGCTGGAAGGATCGCCGACGATGTAATTTCCGAGGGAATTTTTGATTCGTCGGATTTTCCACCAATCGACGGGATTCAGAACGGCAAATGACGGTGAGATTTCCTTCGCGATCGCCAGCTGCTCGATGGCGCAGGCCAGAACGTCAATGTACGTCCATCCAGCGCTCGCAGGAACGAGCAGGGCCGTGTTGAAAGAAGCGGCCTGACCGATGACACCGTGAAGATGCTCCCCGCTATTGTCACCGGACAACATTTCCAATTCTTCAGCCAGAGCCAGGTAGTAGGTCAGCGAATCGTTGATGAAATTCGCCAGCTCCGTAAAATCATCCAGAATCTGCTTGGAACAGGGGATCCACGTCGCCAGGGTCCGAATTTTTTCTG
>JBGQNR010000058.1:0-28019 GCA_041501225.1 Acidobacteriota bacterium | reverse complement strand
TGCAGAGACAAGGGCACAAGCACGTGGTGGCTTTGACCGAGGCGCAGCGAGATGGACACACGGGTTTCCTGCGGCTGCAGGAAGCGGCGGGCCGCAAGAATGTCCATCTGGATGCTCATTGGCAGTTTCCTACGGGCAATCCGGAAGCCGTGGTGCCGCGCCTTCTCGGCCTCGATTCCGATGCCCTGATCATCTGGGGCAGTCCGGGACCGTCTCTCACTTTGCTCCGCGCCATTCGGGCTGCGGGCATAAAAACTCCGGTACTCGGCCCTGCCTCGCTTGCAAGTGCGGAAATCACCGCTGATTCCTCGTGGATTGGAGAACTGGTGGTCGCAGCGCCTTACGATCTGAGCCGGCAGGATCCGGAACTGCTTGAGTTCAGCGCGCGGTTCAAGGACCTCGCGGGCGTGCCCCCCACCCCAATCGCCCTCCTTTCCTACGATGCAGCACTTCTCGTTGCCAAAACCATTGGGACCGCGGGTCTGAACAGAATGCGAATTCGCGATGAACTGGCCCAGATGTCCTATGACGGCATCGTCGGAAAAACCAAATTCAATTCGCTGCGCGGGAATATCAGAGAGCCCGTCATGCTTACCTTCAGGAACGGCCGCTGGGAACGCCTGAAAAACTAAAACCGCACATGAATGTCGAGGAAGGCAAGGAGATCGTCGATGCATGGCCTAATTCGGAGGAGTGGCAGGGCAAAGTCCCGTGGCAAGTCTGTCTTTACCGCAGCCCTGGTGCTGGGCTTGGCTGCGGCAACGCTTGCCCTTCAGCCGCAGGTGAAGAGCGCCCGGACGGAACGAGAAAAAGCTGCGGAAGCCATCCGGCTGAACAACCTCGGAGTTGCATACATGAACCAGCGGCGCTCCGAAGCGGCGCTGAAAAATTTCGAACAGGCCTACGCCCTCGATCCCAAGCTACTCGCAGCCCGCCTGAACGAGGGCATCGCGCTGCTCGACCTCCAGCGGCCCGAGCCAGCACGGCAGGCGCTCATCAAGGCGACCGAACAGCAGCCGAACAGCCCCCGGGCCTGGTTCAACCTCGGCTTGCTGTACAGGAAACTTGACGAAACCGAACAGGCTCTGGCTGCATTTGGCCGAGTCACCCAACTCGATCCCAACGATGCCGACACACACTATTTCCTGGGAGTGCTCCACCAGAGTGCCAGGCAGCTTGAACTTGCCATCGCGAGCTACCGGCGGGCGCTTGAACTAAACCCGTTCCACGTCTCGGCGGAATTCGGCCTGGCGGGTGCCTACCAGCGCCTGGGTGACAGTGAGGAAGCGCGCAAGCATCTGGACCGCTTCCAAAAGCTCACGCAGGAAAAGCTTGGAGCGCCCATCGGAACCACCTACGGCGATCAGGGCAAGTATTCGCTCGCCGAGGACGCGCGGCCTCCCGTCGGCGCGGCGGCCAAGCCAATTGCGGTTAAATTCGTTCCTGTGCCGAGCGCCGAATCTGGCCTGCTCTTTGTCCCCGGAAAACCGGAGCAGGGATCGCCCCGTTCGGGGGCCTGCTTTTTCGATTATGACAACGACGGACGGGCCGATTTGCTTTTGCTCAATGACGGCTCGGAACGTAAAGGCGCCCTCGCCCTCTTTCGCAACGTCGGCGGCCGGTTCGCCGACACAACCGCCGGAGCCCATCTCGCCATCCCCGGCCGTGCTTTCAGTTGTGTCGCCGGCGACTATAACAACGACGGCTGGACGGACGTCGTGGTTGCTCTGGAGTCGGGCCTGCGACTGTTCCACAACGAGGGCAACGGCGCGTTCCGCGATGTAACTGCGACCTCCGGGCTCGGCGCGGGAATTGCTCGGCCGTTTGCTGTCACCTTTGTCGACTATGATCACGACGGCGACCTCGACCTGTTTGCCACCGCGTTCGCTGGGGGGCCCAGACTCTGGAGAAACAACGGCAACGGCACGTTCACCGACGTTTCCTCGGCCACGGTACCTTTAGATGTTGCGGACGCGCAGGTGAGCACTTTGACCGACTTCGACAACGACCGGGCCGTGGACTTGATCGTGACTCGCGCCCACGGAGCGCCATTTATATTGCGGAATCCTCGCGAAGGGAGATTCCAGGCCATCCCGCTGTTTGGCGGCGGGTCTCAGACAGCCACCCGAGGCGTCGTGGCCTTTGACTTCGATAAAGACGGATGGATGGATGTGGCCTTCACGCATGCCGGGTCTCCGGGATTGAGTCTGTGGCGGAACATCGAAGGCAAACGGCTGGAACCCGCGCCGCTCCCGAAGCTCAATTTGACCGACGGCTGGGGCCTGGCGGCGGTCGACTACGACAACGATGGCTGGATCGACCTGGTTGCCGTCGGGTCTGCGGGCTCAAAAGCGCGGATCATTTTGCTGCGCAACGAAGGGAGCGCCGGATACCGCGAGGTTACTAAAGAGACCGGCCTTGACAAAGTGAACCTCGACCATCCAGGCTCGCTGATCACCGCGGATTACGATGGCGATGGCGACGCCGACTTGCTCATTACGCAGGATGGCGGCTCGCCGGTGCTGCTGCGCAACGACGGCGGGAACAGGAATCATTGGCTGAGGCTCTCGCTCAAGGCGCTGGCCGACAACAGGAGCGCCATCGGTACAAAAGTGGAGGTCTTCGCCGGCGCACTCTACCAGAAATTTGAAGTGCAGTCTTCCTCCGGCTACCTGGGGCAGAACGCGCCGGAGATTCTGGTGGGCCTCGGTGACGTCAAGGAAGCGGACATCGTGCGGATGCTTTGGCCGACCGGCGTTCTACAGGATGAAGTGCAGCTGGCCGCGGATCGTGCGCACCAGGTCGCAGAAAATGACCGGCGGGGCAGCTCGTGTCCCATTCTGTTCGTCTGGAACGGCGCTCGCTACGAATTCATCTCCGATTTAATCGGCCCGGGAATCGTCGGCCACTGGGTGGCCCCGGGCGAGCGCAACACTCCCGACCCGACCGAATACGTGAAAGTTGCGGGTCATAGTCTCCGTGCGCAACAGGGCCGGCTGAGCTTGCGGTTGCTCGAGCCGATGGAAGAGGTTGTCTACCTCGACCAGGTGCGGCTGATTGCCGTGGACCATCCCTCTGATGTTGAGATTTATCCCAATGAGCGTTTTGCCAGTGCGCCGCCGTTTCCCGACTTCAAGGTCATTGCCAGCCGAGGGGCGCGCCTGCCTCTGGGCGCCTGGGACGATCGCGGGCGCGACATCCGGCGCGAATTGCGCGCACGCGACCGCTCCTACGTCACGGGATTCCGTTCGCTGCCCTTCGCAGGATTTGCCGAACTGCACGGGGTCGAACTCGAGCTCGGAGCATGGGATGCGGCGCAACCTCTGCGGCTCCTCATGCACGGTCTGACCGACTACTTTACCGCCACCTCGGTTTATGCCGCGCACCAGGCCGGGATCCTGGCCATCCCGCCCTATCTCGAGGCGCAGGACGCCGCCGGGCGCTGGAAGCGCGTCGTCGAAGACCTGGGCTTCCCCGCCGGCCTGGCACGCACCATGGTGGCCGACTTGACCGGGCGGCTACCCGCCGGCACAAAGCGGGTGCGGATCCTGACGAACCTGAAAATCTACTGGGACCAAATCCTGCTGGATAGCACACCCGACGCGAATCTCACTCGACTGAGCGAGGTGCCGCTCGCTGCGGCTGCGCTCGGATTCCACGGTTATCCGCGCGAAGTTCGAGGCGAGCCATCGAGCGATATCAGATACGTGTATGAAGAAGTCAGCCGCACGGGCCCGTACGCGCGGCACGCCGGGAATTACACCCGTTACGGCGACGCACTCGAGTTGCTGGGAGCGGCGGATGACCGCTTCGTGATCTTCGGCTCCGGAGATGAGGTGCAGATGGATTTTGACTCATCACACCTCGCACCCGTGCCGGCCGGCTGGACCCGCGACTACCTGTTCTATGCGGACGGCTTCGAGAAGGACATGGATTTCTACGCGGCCTACGGGTACACGGTCGAGCCGCTCCCCTTCCACGCCATGCGCGGCTACCCCTACGCAGGAGCGGAAACTTACCCTATGGAAGGCGCCTGGCTGCAATACCAGCTCGACATGAATACACGGCAGGTCTCCGGCCGCGGTGCGTCGAGTTTTCGCTTCGATTACTTCCGGGAGCCGGCCGTACCCGAGAAGAAGAAGCCAGTGCCGACAGGCGTGATCAAAGGTAGGTGACTCAGAACAGTCATGAACCTACCTGGGACCGCGCGCGGTCCCAGGGCACGGCAGCCTCACCGAAATATTTCACCACAGCACGCGGCGGTGCTTGGAATCGAAATACATGCGGTAGCGCTCCAGCTCGACGAAGCGGTAGAACGGCTTGAAGGCGTTGCGCTGCTGCACCACCGGCTCGTTACCGATCTGGAAGATGGCCGGGTCGTTCGCCAGGGGTTTCATCAGCTTGTCCAGTTCCGCGTCGTTCATCGGGATATCCGACAGCCACTTGTGCGGATCCTCCTGCCCGTAAACGATCGGCCCGCGCACGATAGCGATGCGATTGGGATGCTGTTCGTCGATCGGCACGCGGCGAAAGCGCAACGGGATCCTGATCTCCACCGTGTCGCCCGATTTCCACTCACGGTTGACCGTAGCCCACTGGCCTGGCCTGGTGTCCACCGTTTGCGCCTGCCCGTTTACCTTAATTGCCATGCCTTGCGACCAGCCCGGCACGCGCAGTTTGAGCGCGAACGTCGCCGGCTGATCCATCGTCAGCTTGAGTGCACCGTTATCGGCTTCGGGATATTGTGTCGTCTGCACCACCTTGACGGTGCCCGACCGACCTTTCCACTCGACTTCCGAGGGCAGGTAAAGATTCACAAAAAGCCCGTTGGTGTCTTTGAAGTAAACGAGGTTCGAATACTCGGTGATGTTCTGGAAATATGTGCCCGAGCAGCAGGTGAACGCATTGCGCGAGTAATATTTCAGATCGGAGCCGAGATGATAATCCATGTAGTACATGTGCGTGCCGCGGTCCTTGATCCAAAGCGCTGCGCCGACGCCATTGTAAAGCAGCCGTTCGATCCAGTCGCCATAGCGCGCCTCGCCAGTGTACATCATCAGGTACTTCGACAGCTTCATCGCCGCCCATGAGCAGCACGGGCACTCGAAGCTGGCCGAGTAAATCTCCAGCGAATCGCCCAGCGCGCCGTCGGAATAGACGAAGCGCTCGTCCGGGCCGTAACCGCCGGTGGCGTAAGTCTGGCGCTTTTGCATCCAATCGTAGAAGTTCTTCATGATGCGCAGGTACTTTTCGTCGCCGGTCACGTCGTAGGCCAGCGCCGCGCTCGAAAAGCTGTTGCAATGGCTGTATGCATGCACACCCTGGGCATCCTTGGGATCGGCCGTCTGGGCGAACTTGTCCCAATAAGCCGGATAGAGCCACACATCCGCGAACTCTTTGTACATCGAATTGCCGGTGAGCTGGTAGGCGCGGTAGAGGTTCTCCGCCATTGTGTACCACTCGAGGGGGCGGCCGGAGTGCAATTCCCAAGGCTCACGATTGGCCGGCACGCGGTCGCGATTGAAGGCCGGCACAGCCGCCCCGGTGATCTTGTCGCACAGTGCCAGGGCTTCGGGGTGGCCGCCATAGTGGTGCATGTCGAGCAGGCCGCCGACCAGCTTCTCATAGGGATAATGGCTCAGGCCGCCGGTCGCGCCACCGCCGCGCGCGGCGCCGCTGGACATGCCCGGCCAACACTTGGCGTATTCGCTCACCAGGATGTTGGCCTTCTCCAAGAGGTCCTTGTCACCGTAAGCGCGTTGCATGCGCGCCATGGACTGGAGCCACTGGCCGAAGACAGTGTTGGAATTGGGGCTGGCCCAGCCGCCCAGGACCCGGCCGGCGGCATTGGCTGAGCCGGCCGCCACGCGATAGCCGTGCAGGATGTCGTCATTGGCGAGACCCAGGTAGAAATCCCGGCCTGCCGAAGCCTGGCGCTGCCAGAGGCTCTGGCGCAGGGTGACGCCAGCGTAGTCGAAGGGCTCAAGCACAACCTTATTGTATGGGGTCGTCTTGCTCAAGGCCGCTCCGCCTCGTGTGTCTTGCACCGCCGTCTCGCTACGGGCTAGCCGCGTCGAGGCAACCGACGCCGCTGCCGCAGAACCCATGGCCCCCAGGAAATCGCGCCTGCTCAGCTTCTCATCCATTCCCTCACCTCCCCTTCATGAATCATGCTCTCCAAGGAATACAGCAGTCCCGAGTCCGTTGACCCGGATTACCGGCGAAGAGCAACGTGCCGATATTAGCCCAGGATGATCAGCGCCGATACGAAAAATTTGAAGCGGCAGTGACGGAACTATTCGATGCAGCAGCTTTTCACCGAGCTTGAGTTCGAGGCTGGTCTTCGAGGGATGTTCGAGTCGGGGCTGGACAACCCTCAGATAAGCCGGCTAAACGTCCGGAGCCGATTTGAGCATTTGGCGCACATGAACTTTGTCGGTTTCTGCATGATCAGGTTGACGTATGATAAACTTTTACGCGCTTTGTGTGCCATGGCGAAGTCTGCACGCATCTTTGGAGAAGCCGATGCGGAACGGAATATTCAGGCTCATCCTTATTCCGGTGATCATTCGAAATCGTTTGCCTGCCATATTGCTGTCGCTCACGCGGTGTCTGGCGCTCCTGGGATTTGTTCTGTGCATCTGCGAAACAGGTGTTTTTTCGTTTCAGCAGAGCTCTGGCCCCAAGGAGATGGGTGCGACCATTCAAACGTACTGGCCAAGGAGCCAGTTCACGTTGAAAACGGACGCCAATCTCGTGGAAGTGGCGGTGGTGGTTCGGGACAGTCAGGGCCGCACGATCGGCGGTCTGGGCAAGGACGATTTCGAGATCGAAGACGCGGGCAAGAAACGCGAGATCACGGCATTTTCCGTCGAGACTTTCGCCCCACTTGTTGCGCAGGCGCAGCCGCCTGCCGAAAAGACGGCGGCTGCCCTATCTGAGAATACAAAATCCCAAGCCCAATTGCGATTTGTGGCCCTGCTCATCGACGACTTCAGCCTGCCCCTCCCCCAGCAGGTCTATGTGAAGGCGGCGGCCAGGCGCTTCGTCAAGGAAGGTCTCGCCAAGGGTGATCGCGCAGGGCTGTTTACCACATCCGGAAGACAGATCGTGCCTTTTACTGCCGATGTGGCGAAACTCGCGGCGGCTGTCGACCAATACAGCTCATTCCCGCGCATTCCCGACAGTGGTATCTGCCCAAAACTGACGCCTTATGATGCTTATGTCATTGCCAACAAGATTGACCTCGAAGCTCTTACTCTCAAGGCGGACGAACTGCGGCAATGCCACTCCGGACAGAAAGGACGAAGACAGCCTCCTCCACAGCTTCCCAGTTCCAAGGGATCTTGGGTGAACAGTCCGCAATCAGAAGAAAAACAGGTGCAGGAGCAGGCCGATGCCATGTGGGCCCAGATCCGCGACACCTCGTCGCGGGCAATGGAAACGATGGGCAGGCTGGTGGACTACATGGGGCAGATGCCCGGGAAGAGGATGATTCTGCTGGCGTCCTCAGGCTTCCTGGTCAGAACACTCGAGTCGGAGCAACAGAAAGTCATCCATCATGCGCTCCGCGCCGGGGTCGTTATCAATGCGCTCGACGGCAAAGGCCTCTACACAGAGGACCCGCCGGTAGTATCCTCCGGCGTCAACGAGCGTTCCCTGATGCGCATGGTGATTTTGGGCGGCAAGGAGAAGGATCTCAGCAACGATATAATGGCGACTATGGCCATGAGTACGGGCGGCCTGTTCTTTCACGACAATAACGATCTCGACCTCGGTTTTCGAAAACTGGGCATGGTTCCCGAAGTTTCTTATCTCCTCGGTTTTTCACCCGAAGAGGCTCCCAACGGCAAGTATCACGGGCTCAAAGTGCGCATGAAGCCTCGCAATCAGTATCTGGTTCAGGCGCGGCCAGGCTATTGGGCGGTTCCGAAGCCGCAGGAAGCGGCCGCTCAGGAACGCAGGGTCGACCGCCTAATCATGGGCTCGGATACGCTGAAGGAACTGCCGGTGCTCATCGCCTCGGAACCCTCGAAAACGGACACCGGAGATCCGGCCCTTGATGTCGTGCTTCGTCTCGACGTTCGGGAGTTACACTTCCTGGAGAAGGATGGTGCGCGGACTCAGAGCCTGGTTTTTATTGCTGCCCTGTTTGACGGCAGCGGGAACTTTGTGGCCGGCAAGGAAGCAGAAATCAAGTTTGCCCTGCAGGAATCCACCTATAACCGTATGACCGAAAGCGGGCTCGACATGTCCATTACGCTGCAGGCCCCTCCCGGGACCTATCGCCTGCGCGCCGTGGCTCAGGACGTGATCGAGGGCAAAGTTGTCTCTTCAACCCAGCCTGTCGAGATCCGCTGAAATATATGGACGTCCCTGAATTTCGAAGTTCTGGGCATCCGTGTTTTGTGATTCAGAACGTGTGAAAAGCAAAAGCTCAACGCAGAGGCCGCGGAGGACGAATGTGCCCGGTAAGGATATGAGACTCTGAGGCGGAGGACGCAGAGGGGGATACGAGTAGAGGCCCGGGGGCCAACGCTGCGCGTTGGGCTTTTGCCTAACGCAGTAATCTCTATCGCTTATGTCTGAACCACAGATGCGTGTTCAACCGTATCCGGAAAAGATATGCCGTATGATAATATTCACTTTCCGGTTGATAGTGACGCCGGAATACCAGGCGCTCGAGGGACAGCGATGTGGAGATATCTGTGCGCGGCGCTGACAGTCGCGCTCATCTTTAACCTGGCCTTGACAGGAGCGGAAGCCCAGATTGCTGCGAAACCCCAGGCAGCTGCGAAACCCCAGGCACCGGATCCTACGGCGCCAACCCGCCAGGCTCTGGATTTGGCGCAGACCGGCCGGTGCACGGAGGCTCTGCCGGTCCTGAAGCGCACTACGCAAGGTCTCGCGGACAAGCAGCTTCGCTACCTCGCTGCCTTTGCCACCGTTCGCTGCGGCATGAGTGTGAACGACACCGCCGCGGTCCTGACTGCCCTGTCTCTGTTGCAACGCGATTTTCCTGACGACCCGGAAGTGCTCTATACCGCCGCCCGCATTTTCTCCCAGTTCTCCGATCGCGCGGCCCAGGACCTGGCCCGACGATTCCCCAAATCGCCGCAGGTGGGGAGGATGAACGCGGAGGTGCTTGAATCGAAGCAGATGTGGAAAGAGGCGATTGAGGCCTACCGCAACATCCTCGCGCAGGATCCCAAGGTCCCGGGCATCCATTACCGCATCGCCACCATCCTGCTCGACACGTCACCGACGGCAGAAGCCGCCGCGGAAGCCAAGAAGGAATTGGATGCGGAACTCGCAATCAACCCCAAAGACGCCGCTGCCGTATTCGTCCTGGGCGAGATCGCGCGGCGGGCGGGCAGCTGGGACGAAGCCGCCCGGCTGTTCACGCGTGCCTCACAATTGGATGCCGGGTTTATGGAGGCTTACTTCTCGCTTGGTCTGTCGCTCAACGCTTCGGGCAAGTACGCAGATGCGATCCCGCCGCTGGAACGCTACGCCAAGGGAGTACCGGACGACCCGGCGGGGCATTATCAGCTTGCCATTGCCTACTCCCGCACCGGCAACAAGGCCGCCGCGGATCGCGAGCTGCAGCTTCAACGGGAAGCTCTGGCAAGGAAAAAGTTGGAGTGCGCCGACCAGCCGACGGCCGAGTGCCCTGGTGAACTTCGTTATGGATGCGTTGATTCCAATGCGGCCCTATTCTAGATCACGCCGCCGATTTCTGCGCCGGCTTGGCCAGGCTGGCCTGGCAGCCGTGTTGCCGCGCGGCATGTGGAATGCTTTCCCGGCACCGCAGGCGCCGCCGGCCTTTGAAGAGATTCCTGCCTCCGCAAGCGGTATCCATTGGGTCCATGTTGCGGGACTCACACCCGAAATGTACGTGCCCGAGTCGCTCGGCGCCGGCTGCGCTTTTCTCGACTACGACAACGACGGCTGGATGGACATTTACCTGGTCAACAGCGGCAAATGCGACTTCTACGATCCGCCCCGGCCGCTGCGTAACGCCCTCTATCACAATAACCGCGACGGCACATTCACCGATGTGACCGAGCGCTCCGGCGCCTTCGGCACCGCCTATGGCATGGGGGTCGCGGTCGGGGACTATGACGGCGACGGGTTGCCGGATATCTACGTCACGCAGTACCCGCGCAACGTCCTCTATCACAACAACGGGGACGGCACTTTCACCGACGTGACGGAAAAGGCAGGCGTGGCTGCGCCGGGCTGGACGACCAGCGCGGTCTGGTTCGACTACGACAACGACGGCCGCCTCGACCTGTTCGTCTGCGAGTTCCTGGAATTCAGCAAGGCGAAGAACGTCTATTGCGGCACACCGCCCCTGCGTGCCTACTGCATGCCGACCGCTTATCCGGGATTGCCGTGCCGGCTCTTCCACAACAACGGCGACGGCACCTTCACCGACGTCACCCGCGAAACGGGCCTCCTCAAAGAGGCCAAGGCCTGGGGGGTTGTGGCCGCGGACATAAACAACGACGGCTGGATGGACCTTTTGGTCTCTAACGACAAACTCCCCGCCTTCCTGTTTGCCAACCGCAAAGGCAAATTCGAAGACATTGGTCCGCTCAGCGGCGTCGCTTACAATGTCATGGGCGTGGCCCGCTCCACCATGTGCGTGGACGCCGCCGACTTCGACCAGGACGGCTGGATCGACCTCTTCACCACCACCATAGACCACGAGATGTACTCGCTCTATCGAAATCTGAAGGGGGAGGCATTCGACGACCTCTCCATATCCTTGGGCATCGGCCCTGCTACCATGCTCATGAGCGGCATGGGGAGCCGCCTCTTTGATTACGACAACGACGGCGATGTCGACCTGATCCTGTGCAATGCGCACGTCGACACGGTCGTGCAACAGCGCATCCCGGATGTGAAGTACAACGAGCCGATGCTTCTGTTCCGCAATGTCGGAGGAAAGTTGAAAAACGTCAGTGCGGAAAGCGGGCCCATCTTCGCCAAAGACCTCGGCTCGCGTGGAATGGCGCTCGGCGATTTCGACAACGACGGTTCCGTGGACATGCTGATTTCGACCAACGACGGCCCGCCGATTCTGCTGCGGAACAACGCCGGCCGGCAGAACCACTGGCTCGGCGTGCGGCTGAGGGGTCGCAAGGCCAACCCGGATGCCATCGGGGCCAAGATCACCTGGCGGTCGGGGGACTTCCAACGCCACCGCTGGCTGGCCGGCGCCGGCGGATTCCTTTCTGCGCATGACCCGCGCGTCGTTCTCGGCCTGGGCCCGCGGACCAAATTGGATTGGATCGAAGTGCAATGGCCCATGCCATCAGGCAAGGTCGAGCGCTTCGCCTATCCGCCGGTCGATCGCTACGTCACAATCGTGGAAGGAGAGGGAAAATGGGTATGACCAAGTTCTCTCGGGAAACTCGTGTTTTGAGCAAGATCCGCAGTCTGGCGTTTGGACTTCGACCTGGACCTGGACTTGGAGCTGGACTATCTTTTCCGGGCCATGATGCTGCAAACGATTACGTTATTAGCAATTCAAATATCCCAAAAACGTCCAAGTCCACGTCCAGGTCCAGGTCTACGTCCACGTCGAGGTCCAGGTCTAGAACGGGTGATAATGAAGTTATGCAACAGAAATTAGCTGGATTCATCCCAGTGCGAATGGCGGTGATCATCGCTGCGGTATGGATCGCCCTGGCCGGCCTGACGGCGCCGATCTATGCCCAGCGCGGCGGCCAGTCCGGACAATCCGCATCAGACACCGAACTGCAGAAGGGAATCGCACTCACCCGAACCGGAAAGTTCAGCGAAGCCATTCCACACTTCCTGGCTGCTCAAGGACAGGGGGCAGACCCCTCCATCCTCAACTTCAATCTGGCGCTCTGCTATGTCGGTACCGGGCAATACCCGCCGGCTATCAAGCTGCTGAACGAGCTGAGGTCCGGCGGCCGCAGCAACGCCAATGTCGAGAACCTGCTCGCCCAGTCTTTGCTGGGCAACCGGCAGCCGGAGGAGGCCTTTGCTGCATTCGAGCGGGCGGCCCGTTTGGCCCCTGATAACGAGAAGCTCTACCTCTACATCGTTGAGTCGTGCATGAACAACGCCTACTTCGACACGGGCCTCAAAGTCGTGGAAATGGGTCTGAAACGTCTGCCGCGTTCCGCGTCCCTGGTGTTCGAACACGGCATTCTACTCGCCCGGCTGGATTTTATCGAAGAGGCCATGAAAGAACTCAAGCGGGTGACCGAACTGGCGCCGGGCAGTGATGTTGCTTACATCGCCGCGGCGCAAAAAAGCATCTTCGAGAGCGACGTGGACGAAGCCGTGCGCATCGCCCGCGAGGGCATCGGAAAAGGAAAACAGCACTTCATGCTGTTGGCGCTCTATGGCGAGGCGGTTATCCTCTCCGGTGTCGAAGTTCGCAGTAAGGAATTCGCCGAGGCCCGCGACGCTCTGGAGCAGTCCGTCGCGCTGAGCCCCAATTATGTCAGCGCGCGGATGTCTCTCGGCAAGCTGCATTTGATGGAAGGCCGTGTGGACGATGCCATCGTGCAACTGAATGTGGCACGCGAGCTGGATCCGAAAAATTCCGCGGTCTATTCCAACCTGGCAGCAGCCTACCGCCGGCGGGGCGACACAGCGCGGGCCGAAGAGATGCTCGCTATCCTGGATAAGCTAAACAAAGAAGAAATAGAGAGAATTCGAAATGCGCCCGGCGACCGCAAGGCCGGCTATATGGCGAATCCTGTCACAAAGAAGAAGTAGCGAGAATACGAACGACTCGCCCCAACGAAGTTGGGCCTAAGTTGGACAGTCCTATGAGCCATGCGACCCGATATTATGCCGCCTGCTGTCAGACCGATTTTGCGAGCCCTGCCACGCGACGGGAAATTCCCGCGCGGGTGGACCGGATGCTTGAGCTGATCGACTCCGCTGTGATCGGCTATGAGCCCTTCTTTCCCGTGCGACTCGTGGTTTTTCCGGAGTTCGCCCACACTCCACCAGTCTACAACACGGTGCGGGAACTGGAGGAGCATCTTGCGGTTCCCGTGCCTAACGAGCACACGCACCGGTACTCACTGCGTGCCCGCCACCATGGGATCTACATCCAGACCGGCACTTTTCTGGAAAAGGACGAGAATTACCCGGGTGTCGTCTTCAACACAACATGCCTGGTGGGACCCGGAGGCGTTCTTGCCCGATATCGGAAAACCCACCCATGGATCCCATGGGAGGTTCATGCCAGCCCGCACGACATCCCCGGCTACGCCGAGGACCTGTTTCCGGTAGTCGACACCGAATTGGGAAGGCTGGGGGCAGCGATCTGTTATGACTGGCTCTTCCCCGAGGCCATTCGCCAGCTGGCTCTCAAGGGCGCGGAGGTGCTGATCCGGGTTTCTGCCTACATGGACCCGTGGGGAACAGCGGCTCCCCTCGACTGGTGGACGCTGGTGAATCGCTGCCGGGCGCTCGAGAACATCGCTTATGTGGTGGCGGCCAACCAGGGGGCGCGCCTTTCGAATTACCCGCCGTTCAGCTGGCCCGGCGGGAGCATGGTGGTGGACTTTGACGGGCGAATTCTCGCCCAGGCCGAACCCGGTCCGGGCGAGAGGATAGTTGTGGCTCCCGTCGATATCGGTGCCCTGCGCGGAGAGCGCGCCCGCCGTCGCGGGCATCACATGCTTTCTCACCTGCGCACCGAGCTCTACTCCGAGTATTCCCGTCCGATCTATCCCCGGGGTGTCGACGAGCTCGCACACACCATCGAGGAAAACAACCGGCTGATTGAAAAGGCGAAGGCCGGGGGGCCGCCGCCGCGCCGGGAGTGAATCGCGCCTGACAGGTGACAGGGGGTCAGGTCTGGAAAATTTGATTTTTGGCTCACGGATTTAAATCTTCCAGACCTGACCCCTGATTCTGATTTGACCGATCATTTGGTCTGAACGCGAGGGAATGGGCGCTCCACCAGCCCGACACCTTCCTTCACTGTGAGGATCTGATCGCTTTTGAGTTTTTCGAGCTTCTGAACCGTCCCGCTGGGCCAAATGATTTCGACCGCGTCCACCTGCGTGCGCTCTCCAAGCCCGAAGTGCAGGCGCGGATCCTGGGCCGACTGGTAGCTCATACCACCTTTACGCTGATCATACACCGTAAGATCGCCGGCGGTGACTTTCACACGCGCGCCCACGCCGTCGCGGTTCGACTTGACTCCAATGAGGAGAATCTCCAGCCAGTGATTTGAGTTTCCACCGTCGTTGCGCAGGAGCTGCGGTCTTTGGCCGCAGCTGCTGACCAGGACGTCCAGGTCGCCGTCATTGTCAAAATCACCCGATGCACAGCCGCGGCTCACGTGCGGCTTCTGCATGTCCAGCCCCAGCCGAGTGCTGACATTCTCAAACTTGCCGTGGCCGAGGTTGCGGAACATCTGCTTTGGCTCTGCATAGGTCGTATTCGGGTGGTAAAGTTGGACATTGTCCATCACGTTGCCGTTGGCGACGAACAGGTCGCATAACCCGTCGTTGTCGTAGTCCATGAAGCGGGTGCCAAAACCGCTCACCTGGTAGGTGTCATAGCCGAGCTTGGAGGACAACGTGGCATCGGTGAAACTCTCATCGCCATTATTCCGGTAGAAACGGTTGAGCTGCAGGTCCAGATGGGTGATGTAGATGTCCATCCGGCCGGTATTGGTGGTGTCGGCCGCATCCACCCCCATGCCTGCTTCCATCTGGCCGTCGCCGCTCACTGCCGCCCCGGCCAGGTAGCCGACTTCGCGGAACGTGCCGTCGCCCTTGTTGTGAAAAAGGTGGTTGGGCTGCGCGTCATTGGAGATGAATATGTCCTGCCAGCCGTCGTTGTTGTAGTCAAAGGTCACTACGCCCAGCCCATTCGCCGCCTTCGGACCTATACCTGAGGACTGGCTCGCGTCAGTGAACGTGCCGTCCCCGTTGTTATGGTAAAGCGTGGCCGGCTGGCCGTGGAAGACATTTGGATGACAGTAGGCGCGCATGCCGGGACCTTGATCACCGCAGTAGAAATTGCGTTCGGGTGTCCAGTCAACATAGTTCGCAATGACCAGATCAAGAAAGCCGTCGTTGTCGTAATCGAACCAGGCCGCGCTCGAGGCCCAGAGGCCGCGGTTTTCGACTTTCGCGCGCGCCGTGACGTCCGTAAACGTTCCCTGGCCGTTGTTGTGGTACAGGATGCAGCGGTCGTAACCGAGAACAAACAAGTCGGGGAAGCCGTCATTGTCGTAGTCACCGACGGCCACTCCCATGCCAAACAAACCCTCTGCCCCGACGCCGGCGGATATCGTCACATCCTTGAAAGTTCCATCTCCCATATTGCGATAGAGCGCGCTGCGCAGCGGCTGTTTCGGAGTGTAAATCTTGGTGGCCGCGCCGTTGACCAGGTAGAGGTCCATTAGGCCGTCCTGGTCATAGTCGATCCACGCACAGCCGGCGCCCATGCTCTCAATCAAATACTTCTCGGGTGTCCAGGCGTTGTCGTGCACGAAGGTGATGCCGGCAGTGGGTGCGATGTCGGTGAATGTCACCGCAGGGGGTGGAAGGGCCCGGCCCAAGAGCGTGGCAGCACAGATAATTGCCAGCAGGCTGAGCCAGCCTCGCCGCGAAAAGTTTGACATTTTGCTCACCACAAGCACCTCACAAATCAGCTCACTTCGGTCGCTGATTCTAGGCATCGAGGGGCAAAGGAAACAAGGGAAAAAGGGAACGAACGATGGTTCTGACACCGCAGATAGAAGTAACCACGAATGGTACGGATCCTGGTGACATCGGGGTCATCTGCGGCTTCTTGTTTTCCACCAGTGTCTGAATTACATGGCAGGGAAAAACCGTCGATTCCCTGAACCGCGATCTTGCGGCATTTGTGCGTCGAGTTGACGGATTGCAGAATTAATAAAGAAAAGCAAGAAAGGGCTTGACCTTATCTTTGATTGCTCGTATCCTCACCGCGAAAGGTGCGCAGGAGATCTGTATGCAAGAGATCTGTATGCAAGTGCTTGCGTCGACGAACCGTAGGCGTCGTTGCGGCCGGTTCCGCCGATCACCGTCGGTCTTCTTTCTTCCCTGGTTTTTTTGGGGTCCCTGGCGTACACTCCGCACTATCCATCCCGTTTTTTCTGCTCAAAGGAGGCTTTATGCCGCGCAGATTTTTCGAAAGGGCCATCTTGTGCATCACGATTGGCCTTATGTTTTTAGCTACAACAGCGTCCGGGTGGGCACAGGAAACCCGCGGGCGCGTTAATGTCACCGTGTTTGACCCACAAAAGGCCGTTGTGCCGGATGCCGTCCTTGAGCTCACCGATGTATCGACCAACGTAACAAGCAAAGGCATAACGACGGCCGCAGGTAGCTATACATTTATCGGCCTGTCAGTAGGGAAATACAGGCTGACGGTTACCAAACCGGGATTCCGGGTTGCTGTCTACGACGAGGTAACCGTCTCGGCAACTAAATCCACCGACATCGAAACAACTCTGCAAGTCGGAGGGACGACCGAAACGGTGACGGTGCAGGGAATAACGCCGATCGTGGAGACCAGCTCGGTTGCCATCGGTTCAACCATTGACATCAAGCAGATCGACAACCTGCCATTGGCGGGCCGCGACATCGGCGCGTTTTCACGCATGGTTCCCGGGTACACGGGCACGTGGAATGGTCTGCCGACGATGGCCCAGGGGAACAATGTGGATGGCGTCATCAGCAGCACGAGCCGCATGAAGTTCGGCGGCAACTCCAGCCCGAGCGTTTCGGTGCGGCTCGAAAACATCGAGGAGATGACGATCCAGACCGACCAGCTCGACATGAACCAGGGCTTCGGCATGGCCGCTATGCAGAACAACTATACTACGCGTCGCGGAACCAACCAGTACCATGGCCAGGTGTTCTGGGATCACCGCAATGACAACCTGAACGCCGCGAGCTGGTCCGCCAACAGGAGCGGTGTTAACTGCCATCCCTGGCCTAATTGTAAGTTGCCGGAATTCAAGCTGAATGATTTCGGCGGCAGCGTCGGCGGTCCTGTTCTCAAGGACAAGCTCTTCTTCTTCTTCAGCCTCTCCACCGCTCGGCAGCCCGGCGCCTCGGGCCGAAGCACCAACGTCTTGACCTCAGCCGCGCAGGCGGGGAATTATACCTATACCGGCACCGACGGCCTGTCCCACACCGTGAATCTGTTCTCGGTGGCGAAGGCTTACGACCCGACGCTGCAGGGAACCCTGAACACTATGGTGGCCTCGAAGCTGACGGCCATCAACCAGACCCTGAGCCAGGGTAGCATTACTTCCACGACTGACCCGAATTACAACAGTCTCGGCTGGAACTATTCGAATCCGTCAATCTCGTGGTTCCCGACCTTCCGCGTGGATTACACACCCACGACGAAGTGGCGCGTCAATCTGGCGGTAAACCAGACCAAGCAGGCGTCGCCGACCTCCGGTGGCACTCCTTATCCAGGGGATACATTCAGCCAGTATCTTTACGGGAGCAAGTCCAATCGCATATCCTCCTCGCTCGGGATTGACTGGACGGCAACCAATACACTTCTCAACGCGTTCCGGTTCGGTTACCTGTATCCGCCGTCATGGAATCCCTGGAACGAAGGAGATTGGACCAGTCAAACCGTGGCAATCGGTGGGACATCGTTTGGTTGGACAAATTTTAGCTATCCGATCTCCAACTTTTACCCCGTGTTTACCATTGCGGATACGGTCAGCTGGCAGAAGGCAAAGCACACGCTTAATTTCGGGTTCTCGGCCTATCGGGAGCAGGACAAGTATTGGAATGGGCCCGAACCTACGAATATCACCGTAGGAATGGATGCTGGAGATCCCGCCTATAATGCCTTGACCAACGCCGGCAGCTATCAGCCCTTGCCCTTTGCGAATACGACCCAACAGGGCAGTGCGCGCAGTCTCTATGCTTCGCTGACCGGGCGCATCACAGGCATCTCGGGAATGTACAAGTACGATAAGAGTGCCGGTGCATACCTTCAGAAGCCTTTGCAGCACTTCGACCTGAACGAACTCGCCAAGGCTGGAGGAATGTTCATCCAGGACAACTGGAAGTTCCGGCCGAACCTGACCATCAACATGGGCTTCCGCTGGGATTTCACTGCATCCAGCGTCGACCTGAAAGGCATGTATCACAACGCCGACCTGTCGTCGATCTGGGGTCCTTCCGGTATCGGCAACCTGTTCAAGCCCGGAACCCTCACGGGCAACTTGAATCCGACCATCGATGAGCGTCCGAAACCCTATAACAGCTGGAACGTTACGCCGCAGCCGTCATTAGGGATTGCCTGGAGCCCGAAGTTCGGGGATGGTTTCCTGAAGAAGATCTTCGGCGAAGGCAACACCGTAATCCGCTCGAGCTTCTCGTACCGCAACTTCTCGGTGCCGTACCAGTATTTCTGGAACAACGCGACCGATTACGGCGCGTTTTATTACCAATTCTATACGGCAACGGCACGGAACAGCACCGCAGCCGGCAGTTTTGCTCCGGGCAGCCTGTTCCTGGGCGATCCGTATCCCCAGTTCACGTACGATCCGGCGAGCTATCTGAAATCCATTCCGGCGTCAAAATTTACGTTCAACAACGGCCAGTACACGAACGGCATCAATGGGATGGATGCCACCCTCTCGCAGCCTGTCACGATGAGCTGGACCCTTAACGTTCAGCAAAAGCTGGGTAAATCACGGGCTCTGGAAGTCCGCTACAGCGGAAACCGCATCATTCACCAATGGCTCTCGCTCAATTTGAACGAAGTCAACGTGTTCGAGAACGGATTCCTCCCGGAGTTCCAGAACGCCCAGAAGAACCTGGCCTACAACGCCACCAAAGGTGTCACCTCGTTCGCAAATCTCTACCCAGGTGCCGGCACCGTGGCACTGCCGATTATGACCGCTTCTTTCACGGGCGACAGGAACGGCTCGCAGACCGGCAGCTCGTTCAGGAATGCCAGCTTCATTACTAACCTGAACACCGGAGCCGTCGGCGCGATGGCCAATACGCTCACCACGTACGGCTCAGTCCCCTACTTCTGCAACCTGGTGGGTGCCTCGTTCGTCCCCTGCACGAACATGGGCTACACGGGTGCAGGAGGCGGCTATCCGATCAATTTCTTCCAGGTGAATCCGTATGCAACGGGCATTCCTGTCACGATGATGACGGATCCAGCCTGGTCCAACTATAACGCCCTGCAGGTCGATTTCCGCCAAAGTTACTGGCACGGCCTCCAGTTCAATGCGAACTACACCTGGAGCCACAACCTGGGTGTCACCTCGGGGACTGACTGGACGGGCGCCTACACTCAATACACCCTGCGCAACCTCAAAGAGAGCTACGGGCCGACCCCGTTTGACATCCGTCATGTTTTCAATGCATCCGGGACTGTGGATCTGCCGTTCGGGTCCGGCAAGATGTTCCTGAATCAGAAGGGTGTGGTCGACAGAGTCGTCGGCGGCTGGACAATCGGCACGATCGTGAGATACCAGACGGGAGGTGCCTCCCGCATCACCGGCGGCTACAGCACGTTCAACAACCTCGCCGACGGCGGCGTTAACCTGACCGGAATCACCCGGCAAGATCTCCAGAATGCCGTTGGTGTTTACAAATCCGGCGCCAATTACGTGCAGATGATCGATCCCAAGTACCGGACCACCGGTGTCGGCGCCAACACTCAATACATTACAGCCAATACCACCCCCGGAGCCTATGTAGGCGCGTTTTACATCTACGGAGTTCCGGCATTGACCCAATGTGATATTAGCGTTACAAAGGATACTTTTGTCACGGAACGGTCGAAGATCTCTTTCCAGGCGCAGTTCCTCAATGCATTCAATCACCCGGTATTCACAGGCGCACCCGGCGGCGGCGTTCGTTCCAGCGGTTGGGGAACGGTCACCGGGGCATCGAACAGCCCGCGGGTGATCGAATTCCGGTTGAGAATCTCGTTCTAGAACTCACCTGCTAACTGTCTCGCTGGACCAGGCCCTCCCCAGGGGGGCCTGGTCCATTTTTTTGTCACTAATTCCCGTAACAACGTCGTTGTAAAATCGGATCCTCGACAACTTCGCAAACCCGCCTCCCCCCTGGTTCCACGGGGAAGGATCGAGAAGTCCCGCCCCGATGCCTTTTGGCGTGCCAGCCTGTTGGGTGGAAGCAGCACTGAAGACTAGCCCCAAAAAAGGAGTGCTTATGGATCGACGTCGGTTTTTGCAGAGTCTGGCGGTAACAGCCGCGTGTGTTGAGTCCCTGTCTGAGGCCGGCAGTACGACCTTACTTGAAGCACCGGCTTCCGGCGCCCCGGCGGATATCGAAGGACACACTCTCCTTTGCGAATTCAGGCTGAACCAGTCCGGATGGAAGGTTTATGAGGACTTGCGGACCCGCGATGGAGTTCTGACCTTTGTGTCATCCTCCGGAATGACACGGGTGATGAGGAAGAGCGCCGAAGCCGCGTTCCCGGAAGCAGCTGTGCCTTATCTGGGATTGAGCCTCAACGACATCGGATTGTCCGGGCCTGATCTACTGGCAGACCGGCTGCTCGCCGGCGGTGATGATCCTGATTCCGAAAAGGTCAAGTCGGCAATCCCCCCTCAGGGGTCTGCCACCGGCGGAGGCCCGGGCGGTGCCGCGGCTCCACGCTCGCGATGGGACACGTTCGTCGGAACCAGGGAGTGCTTCGACACAGCGGCTGTGTACACCGTCGGAAATACCCGGACGTATCACCCCAACCAGTACCTGCCGGAGCTTCGCAAGCCGGAAGTGACTCAGAAGCGCTTCGACGGCCTCATCGGCGGCTGGATGCCTGCCGTGCGGAAGGTGATGCCCGTCTCGGAGAATTCCTACTGCGAGCTGGTCGTTTTCGGGGACGTCGAAGCGCGCGACAGGTTCATCGTGCAGACCTGGCACCGCACGGCGCTCATCGAAAATGGCAAGATGACCAGGGTCTTCTACGGCTACAGCTACCCGCCGTTCCCGCCGGCGCGCCAGGATCCCAAGCCAGAACAGTTTTACCGCGCCCTGCTGGTCTTCGCCGACTACTGGGACCGTCAGCTGAAGGACTTTGCGCCCGCTTCCCTGCCCGACGACTCATGGGTGGACATGTCCAGGCACTACTTCGCCAAAGAGCTGATGGTGCGGCCCGGCGGTGTCTATCCCAAATACGGGGCCGTGGACCGCGACTATTACGGATCTGAATATGACGGCTTCCAGGACATTTTTACCAGCGGCCTGTCGGTAAATCTCGAGTGGGGCCGTTTTGAGGCGGCCAGGCAATTCATCGACAACTACTTCACCGATTTCGTCGATGCCAAAGGCGTCAACAACATGCGGGGCCCCGAAACGGCGCAGTTCGGCATGACGCTGTCCCTGCTCGCCCGCTACTTCAATTACACGCGCGACAGCGCTCTGCTCTTGAAGCACCAGGCCAAGATCCGTGCGACCGCCAAGCTGCTGGCCGACATGCACGACATCAGCCTGAAGCTGCCGCAGGACGATGCCGGTCACGGGTTGATCAGTGGCTGGAGCGAGTCAGATGCCTGCCTTGCGGCCACCCCGGAGGTCTGGTGGCAGCCCTACTACGCCAACAACGCGTTCTCCGCCCGGGGGCTCAGGGATATCGGCAGGGCCTGGCACGAAATGGAACGTTTGAAGCCGGCTCCCGCCATGCAGAAGGAGGCCCAGGACTGGCTCCGGCGCAGCCAGGTCCTCCAGGATGCCACGGTCGCGAGCATTGAGAAAAACATCTGGAGGGACAAGACCCCGCCCTATATGCCGCTCATGCCCGGGACGAAGCTGATGTTCCGCGATGCCCTCGCCCAGGAGCGGCCCAGCCCGCAGCAGTGGCCCCATCGTCCGTACGCCGAACTGCTGCACGCCGACATCCTGCCGGCAAACCTGGCCAATATGGTGGTCGACACGATGCGCGCCTACGGCGCGACCACCATCGGCGTGCTCGCGAACGTGAGTGCAGCCCGGGCCGGCGGGCGCGCCATTCTCGGGTTCATTGCCTACGGCATGGCCCAGATGCTGCTGCGGCTCGACCGCATCGAGGAGTATCTGCTGTTCCTCTACTCGCACCGCTACCACGATCATACGCGCGGCAGCTGGGTGGCAGGTGAAGTGTCCGGCATTACCGGCGGCACTTCGCTGTTCTGCATCCCCGCGCAGCAGACCATTCCGATCATGGTACGCTGGATGCTGGTCCTCGAGGACTCCGACGAGGAGCGCCTATACTTCGCCAGGGGCCTCCCGCGCGATTGGGTGGCATCGGGTTCGCAGATCCGCATAAGCCAGGCGCCGACGCGCTGGGGCCGGGTCAGCCTGGACCTGGCGGCGAAGCCTGCATCCAGGAGCGTCGTGGCGACGGTCGAACTGGCACAGGCGGGCGCACCGAAAGAAATCCATGTCAAGCTCCGCACGCCCAAGCCGAATCCGATAAAGTCGGCAACCGTCAACGGGCGCGCCGCGCCGCTCGGCGGGCCGCACAACGACACAGTGATTATCCTGACCGGCACGGAAAAGCATTTCGAGGTGGTCGGCCAATTCTCCTGAAGGAGACAGCCACAACATGGATAACGGCATCGGCATGTACGGGTTTTTCAAGGCTGCAAAATCCTATGTTTTCCAGGACCCGTCTTTCGGCCTGATCGGCGCCGGATGCGACGTGCGGACAAGCGACGAACTGGTCACCGCGACACTGCGGGACGGGCTGAGGAAGAGGGTGAGGTTTGCGGAGCAGCGGTTGGACGTGGAGGCGGAGAAAGGCGAAATTGTCTCCGCGACGATCGACACCTCGGGCCGCTCCCTGGCACTCGAGATGACCGATTCGACGGCGCTGGTCGCCACCGGCCGCATCATCGTCAGGGGGCTGGCGCCCGGGCGATACACCATCTCCTTTGGCAAAAAACAGGAAATCCGGACCGTCTCGGAAGCCCTGGCTCTGGAGTGGTCGCTCAAGGAATCCCGGGAGATCAAGATCGCCCGGTCGTGAATTTGGGGACGGACGTCAGGCAAAATGTCTGCAAAGGGGGCTTTACCCATTTTGCGTGGCAAGGCGCGTGATGGCATGGTAGTCTCGCCCTATGAAAAAAATGACTCGTCGCACTTTCGTATCCACGGCAGCCGCTACGCCATTGGCTGCCGGATTGGCAGCCCAAACTCAGAACACCCAACGCGCCACGCCGCCCGAACTGGCCGAATTCTCGTCCGGCGACATGGTGGTGAGTTTCGACCGTACTCAGGGAGTTTTATTTGCCATCAAAAGCAAGTCCGACCCGTTAGGCAGCAACTTCATCGGCAATCCTCAGAACATGCGCGGAATCCAACCGGGTGATTCCCGCAGTCTGGGTGACGTGGTGATGACCGTCTGGGCGATTCGGGATTCCGAGCGTCTGAAGTCGGATCTCGAGGGGCGCACCTACCGCTCGGCCGGCGGCTGGCAGCGCGAAACGACCGGAGCTTCGGCGGACATCCGCAAAATCTCGTTCGACGGCAAGACCCTGCGGGCGGACTATGCAGGCAAATCCGGCAGGGAAGAAGGCCTGAAGAGCTGCGACCTGCACATGAGTTTTGCCTTCGCCGAAGACGGCGTGCTGATATGGGACATTAATCTCAAAAACACCACCGGCTTGTTGCTGGAAATCGGCGAGCTCGCCTTTCCGTACCTGCTCAACGAGGACTACGGGTATGACCCGTTGAATCCCACAGGCGAGCGGGATACGGCTGCCCGGCAGCGGCTGATCCATGAACAGAAGGTCCTTTCCCATCACTACATCGGTGGCCACAGTTCGTACTCATTCATTCAGCGGCCCATGGGAGAGCCTCCCTTTCTGTTGATCCATCCCGCAGAGGACACATCCTTCGAGTGCATGTACAAGTCCTCTCCGCAGGGGCGCGGTGGACCCGATTTCCTGGCAATTCACTCACATGCTCAACGGGATATCAACCGGTGGACTGTGCCTTGGGTGAACGGGCATACCTCTTTGGTGCTGCAGCCGGGAGAAAGCCGGCAGTATCGCCTGCGGATCAAGTTCATCCGGGATTACCAGCAGATCCGCGACGAGGTATTCAACGCCGGCAACGTAGCCATCCGTATCGTCCCTTCCATGGTGGTACAGGAAGGGGCGGAGACTTACGTAGAACTGCGCTCCAGGCAGCCACTGGAAGCTATCGAAGCGGAATCGGACGGCATCATTATTAAATCGAGGAAGCGAGTGGGCGACAAGGAGCTCCTCGCTCTGGCTTTCAAAGGCCGCGGACAGAAGAGCATCGCGCTGCGCCATACAGGCCGGCGCTGGACCCGCATGCATTTCTTCTGCGTGGACGATATCGCACAGATGCTTAAGACCCGCGGACGATTCATTATTGAGCGCCAGTGGTACGAAAATCCCAACGATCCCTACAATCGCCACCACATGTTTCTTCCGTTCGATTACGGTAAAAAGAGCACCTTCACCGACTCTCAGGAAGTGTGGGAAGTTGGAGGAAGCGACGAGTTCGGCTTTTCGGAGGCCCTGTTTCTGGCAGAGAAGAACATCCACTACCCCTCGCGCGAAGAGGTAGCCAAGCTCGAGACCTACGTCACCGACTGCCTCTTCAAACACATCCAAAACCCGGAAACATTTACCGTGCGCGCATCGCTTTATTGGAAGGAACGCACGCCTTCCAGTCCCTGGGGATGTTGGAGCAAACAGCGATCGGAATCGCAAGTGCGCACCTACAACTACGCCCACCCCACCAACATCTACTACGCCCTATACAAAATCGGGCAACAATACAATCTGCTGACGCACCGGAAGCCCTTGGATTATCTGCGCATGGCCTACCGTACAGCCATGGTTTGGTTCGTGACCGGCGCGTGGAAGAACATCGGCATTATGTGCGGCTCGAATGTCATTAACGTGCTGGAGGATCTCAAGAAGGAAGGCTGGACTGAGGAGTATAACAATCTCCGGACCAGGATGCAGGATTGCCTCAAGGTCATGGTGCACGATCCCTATCCCTACAGCTCGGAGCTGACGATCGATCAGACAGCCCACGAACAGGTCTACTTTTTTACCAAGTACTTTGGCGAGACCGAGAAGAACGCCAAGACCATGCGTGTCATCAAGGCGCTCCGCGGCGGCAACGAGCCGCTGTGGTTTCGGTATGGCAACGACCGGCGCAACTGGTGGTCGACCTGGTATTCCGAATCGCTGAACGGCATGGCTTTGCTGGACGGCTTCGAGCAGACCGGCGATATGGACATGTTCATCAAGGGTTTTGCCGGAGTGATGAGCGTCGCTGCCAACCTGCTGCCCGACGGCATGTGCTTCTGCCAGTTTGTCTGGTCTCCGGGCGTCTTTACCCACTTTCCGCCCACCACGCGCGAAGGCGGGCAGGGTCAGTGGGGATTCATGAAATCGGCGCGCTCGTTCGTGCTGCGCGATGAAGCTTTCGGACTGATTGGCGCCGGATGCCAAGTGGAAGAGAATGCAGGGTTGATCCGGGTGGTTCCCCGCGACGGATTGCGGAAGTGCGTTGTGGTTCCCGAGAAGAAGTTGCGCGTAGTTTTGACACAGGGAGAAATCGATTGGATGACTTTTGACCCCGAAGGCCGTGCGGTGGAACTGTCGGTGGTCGATACCACGGGCCTCGCTGCAAAAGGAGAACTGCGAATGGAGGGACTGACACCCGGTTCCTACAGGATCCACCAGAGCAATACCACCAGGACGCAATCGGTGTCGGGCACGCTTGAGCTCAGCATGCCGATCAATCAAGCGAAGCGGATTCGTGTCGAGCGGAAATAGATCTAGCCTACCTGATCAGTACGATGGGTGCAAAAACGAACAGGGGACGCACCGAAGCAACCTGAATAGAATGCGATTATTATCCTTAAAACAAAGGCAAAAACAGGGCTCAATCTACATTTTCCGCACCTTAATCCAATCCCGCAGGCCCCAAAGCCGGCGGGCTTTTTTCCCCCAGAACCATCCCCTCATAGCCGGACTGACTTCGCCTCGGTCCGCCTGGAATTCGGGGGAATGTATTAGAATGGGTGGGGAAATCGCATTCGCAAACAGGGGGTTTTGATGAAACGTGCTTTTGCGCTCGCTGCGGTGTTGTTGGCAACAGCCTCACTCTTCGCATTCCAGTCGACCGGCAGCGCCGGCGGTCAGGGTGCACCGAAGGTTCCACCGCCTAATCCCATCGTGGTGAGCTATGAGCAGGCAATGATCACTGCGCCCCCGGCGGAACTCGGCCTGAATCCGTTTTATAAAAAGTATGCGGACGCCTATGGCATTCCGGTCGTGTCCTCCGAGAAGGTGCCGGATGCTGCGGTTCTGATGGCGCGCGATATCGTGAACTACATGCTGGCAAAACGTCCGGATGTCCGCGCCGTGATGACGAGCAGGAAGTCCCGGGTCACCATCATGGCCTACAGCGAAATGCAGACCGACTTGCCCGAGAGCCGGAATATGAAAAAACCCGCGAAAGAGGATCCCCGGCTTACTCCCCGCGAGCGGGAAAACTATGATAATCCGGGCGGCATTGGCGGCATGACCGATCAGCAGTACTGGAATCAGCGCGCTCGGGGCATGGGCGGCAACATCACCTCGTGCGCCGAGGAAAACCTGCTCGGCTATCCCGGCACGCGCTATTACGGCGAACACATCCTCGTGCACGAATTCAGCCACAACATCATGAGCGCACTGCGCACGGCCGACCCGGATCTGCTGAAAGAGCTTCAGGCCGCTTATGAGGAAGCCAAGGCCAAGGGAATGTTCAAAGGGCAGTATGCCATCAACACTGTGGCGGAATACTGGGCGGAGGGTACACAGTGGTGGTTCTGGTCGAATATCGAGTTCTTCGACGGGGAAACCAGGGTCCAGTCACCTGACGAACTCAAGGCCTACGATCCGAAGCTCTGCGCGCTGCTAGAAAGGGTGTACATCGGGCACCACATCCCGGCCGACATCTACTACAGCCGCAACCTCCGACCGGTCAAGCGCTGACACCGCTCGGGGAACCGGGGAATTCTCGATACGAATTATCCGCGATCCAAACGCCGCAACGTAGGAGGTGTGAAAAAATGCCAAGCGCACCGCAGCCGGGTGGCAACAGCAGTCACCACGAAGACCGCAAAGACCTCAAAGAATTGCAGTCATTCTTCTTCGCGGTCTTCGTGGTCTTGGCGGTTCGATATCTGCATATGATATTTTCACAGCTTCGCAGAGACCACAGGGGATCTTGGCCTTTCTATGCTTTACAGCAGAGACTTGTACGTGAGTAGAACGAAACACACGAGAGTCATTTCAATATTTCACCGCGCTAAGTGAACGATCACGTAAGGTGTTTCCTTGTTCAGGTCAGGATAGATCCTGCCATTCCCGCGGTTGTCCATCACCTCGATCAGGTACATGAAATCCCACTTGGCAACGAGGTTCTCTGCGGGCACCACGACCCGGTAGAGTCCGTTGCTGCCTGCCGGCAGCATGGGCAAAGTCTGGTAGTCCAGAGTTTGATTGACGCTGCGGTAGCGCAGGCGCACCCACTTGATTCCCGATGGGTCCCGCACCTCCGCCGTGATTGCCAAGGGCTTGCCCGCCGGAGCGCTCGCGACCGGCCGATGGTTCACCGTCGGCGGCTCGACATCGCTGCTCACGCTCACCGCGATGGGCGCCGACGAGCCTGCATTGGGGTAGGCCGATCGCCTGCCGGCCTCATCCACTGCTTCAATGAAATAATCCAGATGGCTGCTGCCGGCCGTGACGCTGACGGTCGCGCCGTACAACCAGGGGGCAATCGGTTTTAATTCGATGAAGCGATAGTCCTCAGATCCGAATCGATAGGAGGCTTGCACACTCGTGAGGGAACTTGAGCCGCTCACGGTCGCGCGCACGACCCATGCGGCCCCAGGCTGCAAACGGCGGACGGGCGCATGTGCGATTTGCGGACCCGCCGTGCCGGTGGCAGGGCGAAAATCACGCCGCTGTCCCTCCAATGTCC
>JBGQNR010000057.1:0-28120 GCA_041501225.1 Acidobacteriota bacterium | reverse complement strand
CCCACAATGCGCTCCAGTCCTTGCGCCGCGAGCGTTCCCACACCGCCGATTCTTTGACCTTGCGGCGGATGAACCAGGCGAGCAGAGCCGGCAGCCCGCCGACGAAAAACATCGCGCGCCATCCGAAATGAGGCAGGATCAGAAAATAGGCACAAGAGGCGAGCAGATACCCGACGGCGTATCCTTCCTGGAGGACGCCCGACAGAATCCCACGCCAGCGCGACGGCACCGCTTCCATGGCCAAAGACGCCCCGACACCCCACTCCCCCCCCATGCCGATGCCGAAGAGCGCACGCAGGACCAAAAACGTGGTGAAATTCGGCGCCAGGCCAGAGGCGATTTCGACCAGGGAGTAAAAAATCACATCCACCATGAGAGGGATGCGCCGTCCATATCGATCCGCCATCAGCCCGAACAAGAACGCGCCTATCGGGCGGAAGGCGAGGGTGACGGTTATGCTGAGGGCAATGTCGGCATTACTACGGTTGAAGTCCTTGGCGATTTCCGTCAGCACCATGACGACGACAAAGAAATCGAAGGCATCCAGGGTCCAGCCGAGAAAGGACGCCACGAGGGCATTGCGCTGATCACGTCGGCTCATCGGGATCGGGTTGGGACCGGGAGAGGAATAGGCAGCCATCGGTACTGGGCCTCAGAAAAATGTCAGGCGTTGGTTGAGAAAAAGTGCACCAATCTGTCAGAGCCGCCATTCTAATAGATCTCTTCGAAAAAACACAAACGTGGAATCGCACGACCCGCGGCACCTTCGGAACCACGAAACACACGAAAGTGACTCTTTGCTACGACGTATCCGCAAATCCGTCGTAGGCAGGGAAGGATTTGTGCACGCACCGGCGCCTGAAAGCAACCGCAGATGCATGCAGATGAACGCAGATGAGGATGAGGCTTTGCTGCGACCCTGTTCAATGGATCTGCGTTCATCTGCGTGCATCTGCGGTTCAAAATTTCTGCGGTTTCTGCGCCCTCTGCGTTGAGGTTTTTGTTTGCGGCTATGCCTCCCATGTTTTCCGCGGTCTGCAAACGTCAGCGGCTATTTCACCGCGAACTCGAAGATCGTGGCGCTGGCGGGGAGGACTGTAAGCGTGTCTTTGATGCCGCTGACAGCCTTCTCGGTGTACTTGACCATGAGATCCTTGCCCGGGTCGTTGTAAGCCATGTCGTCCGGCGCCGTCAGAACCCACGATCTTCCCTGGGACGCGAGCTGCGCCCCCGCGACTTTGAATCCCAGTTGACAGGTTTCAAATGTCGGGTTGATGACCGAGATCGTGAGTGCCTTCCTGTCCTTTGTCCAGGTGACTGCAACATCAAGCGGCTCGACCGCACCCGTGATTTCCACGGGGATCGTGCCGAAGTGATGGCGGTACATCGCGAGCGCTTCGCCGGTGGAATCCAGGACAGCTGCGGTTTTGCTCGTCTTGATGGCGCCGATTACGTTGACCGTCTGGGCGTAGCAGGCCAGCGCGATGACATCGGTGTCGCGGCTGTATTCGTTGAGACCTGCGGCGATGCCCAGCGCGTCGCGCAGAAAGTAGCGCGTACCGAGTTCGCCGAAGATGTGCGGGCCATACCAGTAATTCCACTCATCGAGGGAGACACGGATGTCCTTGCCCTGCATTTGCGGGATGGTCTTGATGTAGTCGCGGTGGGCGTCGGCAATAGCGCGGATCGCATCGCCAATCTGGCGCACGTGCGTCATCAGCCCGCCGCCGTGCCAATCCTGCTTGTAAAAGTGCTTGCTCATGAGATTGATGTAGTTGGTGCAATGGGTGAGCAACTGGCGGTCCCAATCGCTGCTGGGCCGGACAGCTTCGCCGGAAGCGATCAGTTTTATGGACTTATCGACGTCGAGCAGTGCCTGGGAAAACGCGTTGTGGCGTTTGACAAACTCCTCAATCGGCACATTGCCCAGCTGCCAGTTGCCGGACATCTCGTTGCCGACGGCCCAGTACGTGCAGTGAAACGGCTCTGGGTGGCCATTCGTCGCACGCAGCTTGCCCATGGGTGTGTCAGGGCCGCCATTGACGTATTGCACTTCCTGGATCGCCAGTTCGACGCTTCCCAGGCCTGCGTTCAGGGCGATGAAAGGCTGGGTGTTCAACTCCTTCAGGAAGTCAAAATATTCGTGCATGCCGAAGTCGTTGTGCTCGATTCCGGTCCAGGCGGGATTCTTGCGCGGCGGACGCTTGTCGCGGTCGCCGATGCCGTCCTTCCAGTTGTAACCGCTGACAAAGTTTCCGCCCGGCCAGCGATAAATCGGGGCATCGAGCTCCTTAAGCGCTGCCAGCGTATCCTTGCGCATGCCCTTGATGTTGTCATCGGGCATCAGGGAAGCTGTGCCGATCAAGAACCTGCCCTTGCCCTTGCCGACGATGCCGAAGCTGCCTTGGTCGGTCGCACCGCCGGCCTTGAATCTGACCGGGTATTTCTTGAAGTCCTGCGTGATCTTATCAATCCTGACCGTCTGGCGCTCACTCACGCCGCTGCCCCAACTGAGGCTTACCTCGATCGGCGCTGCCGCTGTGCCGCCCGCCACGATGACATAGCCTATGTAGCTCTTCCCGGCGATCAGGCCGAGGTCAGACTGGGTGATGCCTTTGGCTTCGCCCCCTTCTCCCAGAGACACCTGAGGCGTGTGCTCTCCGACAAAGGTGTTTTCCTTTATCATCGTGACCGCGTCCGAGC
Source organism: Acidobacteriota bacterium (assembly GCA_041501225.1). Taxonomy (GTDB): domain Bacteria; phylum Acidobacteriota; class UBA6911; order UBA6911; family UBA6911; genus JAFNAG01. The sequence goes on along the minus strand of JBGQNR010000057.1, from coordinate 25,417 downwards.
CGCCGACCGCCTGCCAGGGCGACGGCACAAATGTCTTGTCGCGGCGTGTCTCGCCGACGGCAGAATAGAACTTGCGATCCTCGAGCATCTCCGCCCAGATGCCGCCATATATGCTGCGGCCCAGGTGTTCAATGAACTGGCCATAGATGAGGTCCGGCATCGGCTCGCGAGTCTTGGAAGCATCGATCGTCACCATCGGCTTGAGGTCGCGTGCGGCTACCAACTCCAGTTTCAGGTCGTCGAACCAGGCTTTGCCCGGCGGCGGTGCCGCGCCGGGATCGCCGCCGCGGTTGCCTCGGGCGCCACGGGGAGCACTCATCAGAGCTGCAATGATCAAGCTGTCCTGGCCTTCGGTGTCGAAGGTCATCTCCACCTTGGTCCAGTCCTGGGTACCGTTAATCCTTGGCGCAGGAGCGGTCACCTTGACGCCGCGAAGCTCAAATACAGCGCTCCGGTCATTCGTGACCGGCATCTCCTGTGTTTTGAGCCAGCCGGTCATCCTGTACGTCGCGTACGGCTTGACGAGCGTCTTGTTGGTCCACGAGACACCAGGCGTCGATATCATGAGGCTGTGTGTGCCGGCATGGGCGACATCCGAAACCACCTGGGCGGCAGGTGCGGCATTGCCACGTGGGGCCGGATCGATGAGCCAATTCAAAGGCAGACCCTTCGCATCCAGCATCTCGATGGAAGGGTTGATGATTTCACCGACAGGCTGCCTGGGCCCCACGGCGCCTGCGCCCAAGGCTAGACCTGCGACCACAAGTGCCACCGCCATGATGAATCTTTTGAAAATCATTATGTTTCTCCCTCAATGCTCAAATGCAAGAACACGCGACGGCTGGGGATGGATGATTGCGGATGCGAACTTACATCGCTCTCGCCGGCCCACCGGAACGCCCACCTGGCGCCGTTCCCCGGGCAAAGGCCCGGAGCAGTACTCGTCTGGGATTACTCCCAGTTCTTATAGGCCATTCCATCGTTGAACGCCAGTTGAAAGCGTCGAGTGAAAGCTCGAAATCGGTTCCGGGGTCAGTGTTCCAGCGTAGTTTTGGCCGTAGCTGGTTTGGAACTCTTGCGGCACGTCTCTTGCAGAGTGGTGGTTATTTCTGCGGTCAAATTGCAGAATCGAACTCCAAATCCTTCGAAGTTTTGAAACTCGGTCAGATACCAGCCGCGGTGTGTGATTGTGGCTCCTACCCTGAATGGTTTGGCATCCGCCTCACGATAGATCGCGATCTCGGAACCCGCTGACGCTGAAATCGACGACTCCACAAACGCTCCCTCCATAGACAGATCGTGGAGGACTGCATTATGCAGGTTTTTGTGCCACTCGACGCGGCAAGGAATATTTACTTCAAAACGGGGGGAGGACCGCCGGTCTGAAACATCACCCTTGGAAGAGCCGGGGCCTACGGCAGCAGGCGCAGGATCATGCGCCGGTTGTGCCGGTATCGGATCTTGCGGCTTGGGACCGGCACTGACTAAGGGTAACGATGTCAGTTCACGGCGCCACACCCCGGCTTGACGGCGGGCGATGGCCTGCTCGATCACAGCCGGAAGGTCGTCAGCCAAGCTGGGGCTCTTGATGATGAACTCATCGGCGCTTGCTTGCAGCGTTTCGAGGGAGGGGTTCATCGATTCGGGCCCAAGGATCAGAATTACCGGCAGGTCGAGCTTCTGCTGACGGATATGTGCGATCAGGTGGAAACGGTCGGCGACGGAGATGCGATGGTCGATGAGCACCGCGTTGTGACACCCTGGTAAGAGAACATTGATCGCATGGGGAACTCGGGGAGAGATATCCAGTTTCAGGTGGGGGGCAACTTTGCGCATTTGGTACGCGATATAGTCTGCGTCCATGTGATCGGCAGTGAGGAACAGGACATTGATCGTGGTACCTACGGACGACGTTGCCTGCAAGTTGTGAGTCTCCTGTACTGTTTCTCTCCGAAAACTCATAGTGCTGAACTAACCGCTGAAATACCGGCCATCCACGCGCTCTGCCGGACGAGTTGATTTTGCGCATTCCCTGAACTTGATGCCCTTTTTCTGTTTAGCGCCAAGGCCGGTATTACCTCAAATTCCAGGAGTGAACCAAAACATATTCCTCTAGCATGCACTCCACTACAACTATTAAATTGATGGATTTTGTCCGGGAATAAGCTTCTAAATTATTGGGATTTTCTTGTAAATACTCATTCCTCCTCGAGATATGAGCGCCAGAGAAACAAAAAACTCCCGGATCAGGCGCAGGCGCACCTTGAAAACGGACAACTTGGCGAGATTCGATAGTGTTTCCGTGGTCCTGTTCAGCTGCCCGGCCGTCACGCCGGAGAGTCGAAGTCAGGGCTCCGTTGTCATGGTTTTTACGCCGGCAAATCTATGAAAAAGCACGTTTAGGCGAGCACTTGAAAGGGCATATGCTGCTGCGGACGATCGGCGGGGTGCCGCTATTTCTTGTCTTTCAGCAGGGATTCGAGACCCGCAAATGGTTTGTAGGTGGAAACAGGCTTTTGCTGGCTGCCCGGTGTTGGACTCTCAGACCAGTCGGCGACCGAATAGCGGGAGTGCTCGTTGTCGTGGCAGTACAGGCAAAGCAACTCCCAGTTGCTACCGTCCGGCGGATTGTTGTCGTGGTCGTGGTCCTTGTGGTGGACGGTGAGTTCCCGGAGCCTCTTGCCATCGAATTCTCGCCCGCAGCGCGCGCAGATCCCGGGGAACAGTTTGAGCGCGCGCTCGCGATAGCCCTGCATCCGGAGCTCTCGCTCGCGCCGGGCTGCCGCGATGATTGGATCCATCTTGCCGCCATCGGCTCGTGATTGATTTGGGGGCATCGGCTCACGCTCCAGTTTCCTGATACAGTATAACCCACTTCCTTTTCCTTTCACGGCCCGGATACGTGTCCGGTGGCAAATCACGCAATCGCATAGAGGCAGCGAGCCCATGTCCTGCAGAGACGCAATATTTTAAGAAAATTAAGAAATTTTGGTGACCGTCGCCGATTTTCTTATGCTAGGATCCGCCTGGCGGGATGAGTCGCGGTGCCGGAGGCCGGGTGTTACCGATTTCTACCTGCGGTCATGCGCTTCACCCTGCCATGCTCAAGGCTGGCCATACCCCCAGAATTAAATCGTGGGAGATCGTTATGAGAAAGAGCGTTTTGGCCCTGTTTCCCTTCATCCTACTCTTTCCATGCCTTGGACTTGCCCAGACCAAGGCTCCGGCAAAACCTGCTGACGGAAAGGTACAGCTCAAGGCTCGGCCCCTGCCTCTGAACAGTGTGCGCCTGCTTGGCGGGCCTCTCAAGACCGCCCAGGATCTGGATGCCAAGCAGATGCTTGAACTTGAACCCGACCGCATGATGGCCTACCTGCGCCAGCGTGCCGGGCTGGATCCGAAGGCCAAACCGCTCGGCGGCTGGGACGGGGCCGGCAGGCAGCTGACAGGCCACATTGCCGGGCACTATCTTTCCGGCGTCAGTATGATGTATGCCGCTACGGGTGATCCCCGCTTCAAGGAGCGAGCCGACTATCTCGTCAAGGAACTGAAGGAAGTGCAGGATAAGCACGGCGACGGGTATTTGGGCGCGCTCATGGATGGACAGGGAGTCGATGGCAAAGTCCGCTTCATGGAACTGGCCAAGGGCATTATCCGCTCGGGTGGATTCGATCTGAACGGCTTGTGGTCTCCTTGGTACGTCGAACACAAAATCTTTGCCGGGCTGCGAGATGCCTATCATTACACGGACAACCGCACGGCCCTGGAAGTGGAAATCAAATTTGCTGCCTGGGCCGAGAGCATTCTCGCCAGTCTGGATGACGCTCAGATCCAGAGGATGCTGGCCACCGAGTTCGGAGGTATGAACGAAGTGGCAGCCGACCTCTACGAAGACACCGGCGACAAGCGCTGGATGGCACTCTCCGACAAATTCGTCCACCGCGCCATTATCGAGCCGCTTGCGGCAGGAAAGGACATCCTTGCAGGCAAGCATGGCAACACTAATGTGCCCAAGATGCAGGGCTCCCTGGCACGATACATCTACACGGGAAACGTGACCGAAGGCAACGCGGCCAAGTTCTTTTGGGACGAGGTGGCGCTGCATCACAGTTTCGCGACCGGCGGGCACGGCAAGAATGAGTACTTCGGCCCGCCCGACAAGTTGAACGACATGGTGGACGGACGCACCGCCGAGTCCTGCAACGTTTATAACATGATCAAGATGGCGCGCACGCTCTTCTCGGTCGAGCCCGACATCCGCTATGCCGATTTCCACGAGCGGGCTTTGTTCAACCATATCCTTGCTTCCCAGGATCCCGAAGACGGCAGAGTCTGCTATATGGTGCCCGTAGGCCGTGGTGTGCAGCATGAGTATCAGGATATGCAGAACAGCTTTACCTGCTGCGTGGGTTCCAGCTATGAGAGCCATGCGCTTCATGCCTACGGCATCTACTACGAATCCGGCGACAAACTTTGGGTCAACCTGTACACGCCTACCGCCGCAAATTGGGAAGTCGCAGGCGTGAAGCTGGAAATGAGCACAGATTTGCCTGAGGGGCAGACGGCTTCGCTGAAAATGACGGCCAAATCATCGAAGAAATTCACCCTGGCTTTGCGGCGCCCCTTCTGGGCAGGCGAAGGCTTTAGTGTCAAGGTGAACGGCCAGGTGGTCAAGAATCTCCCCAAGGCCGGTTCCTATGTCGAGGTGACACGCAAATGGAAGACCGGGGACACTGTGAGCCTGGTTTTGCCGAAGACTCTCCGCATCGAGCCGTTGCCCGATAATCCCCGCCGGGTTGCCCTGATGAATGGCCCGTTGGTACTGGCCGGGGACCTGGGGCCGGAAATCCGGGGCGGTAGGGGAAGGGGGCAAGGCGCGGCACCGGAACCGCCGCCTGTGTTCCTCGCGGCGGAACAGCCTGTGGAAAAATGGCTCAAGCCCATTGCGGACAGACCCGGCACCTTCCGCACCCAAGGAGTTAGCCAGGGCCAGGATGTGGACTTCGTGCCGTTCTATCGCCTGCCGAAGCGCAGGTACGGGATTTACTGGGACCTGTTCACACCCGCGGAATGGAAAAAGAAAGCGGAGGCCTACGCCGCGGAACAGGAAAAACAGAAGAAACTGGAGGCTGCCACCGTGGCCTTCGTACAACCAGGCCAGATGCAGACGGAGCGGGACTTCAACCTGCAGGGTGAGGATTCCTCGCCGTCCCAACTGCAGGGACGCTATGCGCGCAGAGGGACCAAGTGGTTCTCCTTTGACGTGCCTGTGGATCCGGAACATCCGATGTCGCTGGTCGTGACCTACAGCAATGACGGCCCCAGGCGCAGTTTCAATGTTCTGGTCGAAGGCAGAAAGGTGGGAGAACTGGCGCTGGAGAGACGCACGCCTGAACAGGATGTTCGTTTCTTCGATGTCGAGTACGCGCTTCCCGCCGGCCTGGTCAGAGGCAAGCAAAAAGTCACGGTTCGCTTCGAAGCCACGAACGGAAATGAAATCTCAGCCGTGTTCGGCATTCGCATGATCCGCGCCGACGCGGCACGGTAGGGCGTGGCCACGCAGCGCAGCCTGGCGGCCGCAACCAGAGACTAAAACCAGGAAAGACACGAACAGCACGGTGCAGAATATCCGCAACCTAAAAGCCTCAACGCAGAGGCCGCAGAGGATTTTTTGCTTTTGAATGACCTTTCTCTGCGACCTCTACGTTGATCTTTTGCTTTTCTTTGCTTTACGGCAAAGATTTGTACGTAAGTAGCAGGAAAGAATCCCTTTCGTGCCTTTTGTGAGTTTCGTGGTTCTTATTGCTCTGCAAAAGATTCTGCTAAAAAATGCAGGCCTGCAATTCTGCTTTGCAGAGAGCAAAGGTGCGTGGGCTTGGTTTCACGCCCTATTTCTGCGGAGTCTTCGCCCCCGTTGAGATGGCAAAGAGCAGGTTGGCGAACTCCTTGCGGCGGTAACTGGTTTTGAAGGAAATAGGCTTGACCGCGCCTGGCACCGCGTACGCTTTTTTCAATTCCGGCTGCACCGCCCAGGCGATGGAACGGACCGGGCCCTCGTAATTGCCGTAGAGTGCGATCTTCCATTTTCCCGGGGCGAAATCGCGATAAGCGATTCCGGAGTCATCCTGCAGGATGGTGGCGCTCTGGGAAAGCAGCAGGTCGCGAATCTGCGAGAATTCTTTGGTATGCATCAGATAAGACGCAGCCTTCAGGTAGCAGTTTTCCTGACCCTGAGCGGCCAGGTAGCGGAGAAAGCGATTGTCGTTTTTCTGCGCAGCGTCTGACAGATCGGTGCGGAAGTAATACAACTCCTGCGCGGGAGCGCCGCTCTTGCGGATAAACGTGATCTTGACTCCGCGGGCGCCTTCTTTGACCGCGTCCTCTCCCGGCAAGGTCTGAAGCTCGCCTGCTGCGCCAAACCTGACGTAGCGCACATCGGTGATCTCATTCCCGGCTCGCACGACCAGAGCATAGAGGAGCGGGAGCACGCCGGACGCCTCGCTCTTCTGCAATTCTTCCTGCATGTCTTTGGTGAAGAAAAAGCCCTGTTCCAGCATCGACTTTAACGCCACGCCGAGATTGGTGACCGCGGCCGCAATTCTGTCCTCCTGCAACGCCTCCAAGAGAGGGACTCTGCCGATCGGTTCCAGCCCGCACAGAATATAGCGCGGGGCGTCGGGGTAGAGGACATGAGCATTCAGGAAGTCCGGACCGCCGAACATATAAAAGAGCGGCAAGTTTACGTTAAGATGTGGCATGACCTCCGACTGGGCCCAGGCCGTCATGGCATCCCATCTCTCCTTCTGTGCCACCTGCCATTTGGTGGACAAATAGTTGGCATGTTCGCGATAAGCGGGGAGCTGCTCGAACTTCTTCAGCGGAGAGCCGTCTGCGACGGGCAAGGCAGCAAGAAATCGGGCGCGATCATTGGGCGATGACGCCTGAGTTTGACCGCAGGCCCAGGCAGGAGAAAGTCCCAGAAACAAAAGAATGGCGACCAGTTGGAGATTACGAGCTCGGGAGATCATCAGGATTCCTAGCATGGCATACCCTCGCGCCAGTTGATTCGAAGGAGCATCGTCAGCTCAGCGTCCGTGCAGCAAATTATTGACGGCCAGTGCGGGCTACTCATGCCCTCACCCGCCCATGTCAGCGATAACAATATTCAGATAAATTCCTGATTCGAGCTTGAGCCAGTACCTCGGCTCCAGGCTCTTTTCATTGCTCCTATCCACACAATCCTATCAGATTGGGCGTGCAGAGTGAAAGTGGAACGGGCTCCCTGCCGCCTCCCTGATAGGAATACCGTGCTCCGAAAACCGGTGTTCACGCAAAGTAGGCCCCGGCCGCCGAGACTGTCTCAAAACTATGCGGCTGGTTGAAACGACAGCCCCGTATGGGCGATCAGGCAATAGCCCCGGGCTCACGCCCGGGGCTATTCTCTTCCGCGCCTTCGGCGCTGCGGTTTTGAGACAGTCTCGCCGGCCGGGGCTTTGGATCCAATCAGCGCGGGATCAGAGCGCTGTGCGGCACCCGGCACCATCTGGCCAACCCATTTTCATGTGCCTGGGTGCGCAGCGGGTAATTCAATGTTTCGTGAGGTACGCTGAAACAAAATCACTTCGTATGGATTATTATAGGTAGTTGGCACGCCGGGAAGGGCACTTGCCAACCGTTGAACATCCGGGTGGCGAGTCATCCGGAAGAGAGAATCGTGGAGCAAAGGAGTTGGGAAATGCGAGGATATCAAAAATGCTTATGGGTGGGCGCCCTGGCAGTCCTCCTGCTTATAGGCGCCGTAGCGGTTGCGAACGCTCAAAACCTGAAACGCCTGCAGAAGGGCGGCAGGGCAGTCGCGCTTAGAGGAATGTTTCTGGCCGGCCTGGACCTGACCGACCAGCAGAGGGAGCAGTTCAAGACCATCCTATCCAGCCACAAGGCGGATATTAAAACGGTCGTCCTGGACAACATGAAGGCTCGCAAGGACTTGCGGCAAGCTATGGCGGAGGGAGCGGACCAGGCGTCCCTGAAAGCGGCCTATGACCAGGTCTCGGCCGCCGGATGGAATGCCTTGCTGCTGCGAAAGAACATCGGATCGGACATCAGACCGATCCTGACCGCGGAGCAGCAGGCGAAGCTTCAGAAAAGGCTCGAGAATATTGAGAAAATCGGCCAGCTGATGATGGAAAACCGGCTGAACAGGAAACTAGGCATGTAGGCGATGTCGGCTCGGGACTGGTGTGGATTCGCCCGGCCTTCGGGAGCAGCCACAAAGGACACGGATTCAATTAACTGTGCCGCATGAATTCGTGCTCTTTGTGGCTGTTTTTTTATGAAGGGATTTACGCGGCAGCGTCGCAGACCGGACGGGGGCAGGGTAGAGGTATGAGTGCAGATTCTACTGCTTGCTGCATCTCGTGGTATAAAATGCGCTGGAGCAGGGCAGAGTGAGCCCTGCGGGCTTCAAGGCGGAAGTGCCTGTGGAGCTGGATTCGGATTCCGTTTCCAAACGGCTCTCGTTTCCCATATTTGAGCGAGGTCATCCATGAAGAGAAGATTTGCGCTCCTTTTTCTCGCTGTTGCTTGCGGCTTGCTGTCGGTCGTCTATCCTGTCGCAAACAACGCCGCGAACGCCAGATTCGAGATTTCCTATCTGAACACCATGGACCCGGGGCCGATTACGGGACGCGTGTTCGTCATCCTCTCGAAGAGCAACCAGCGGGAACCCAGGTTCCAGGCCGGATCCTATGGCGGATCGGTCCCATTTTTCGGCGTTGACGTCGCTGCGTTGAAGCCGGGCGAGAATGCTGTGATTGACACTTCGACTCTCGGGTTCCCGTTTGCGAGCCTCAGCACTCTTCCTGCCGGCGACTATTACGTCCAGGCGTTGCTGAATGTGTATACGCAAGTCCATCGCAAGGACAGCCACACCATCTGGGTCCATATGGACCAGTGGGAAGGTCAGCAGTGGAACCGGTCTGCCGGCAATCTGGTCAGCGACATTCAGAGCGTGCATATTGATACGGCGGCCGGATTCGATATCAAACTGAGTCTTACGAAGAAGCTTCCGCACGCCGATCCGCCACCGGACACTGATTGGGTCAAGCGTGTGAAGATCCAGAGCAAAATGCTGTCGGAGTTCTGGGGGCATCCGATCTATGTCGGCGCGACGCTGCTGCTTCCAAAAGATTATGACATGAATCCCGGCACGAAGTATCCGGCGATTTATATCCAAGGCCATTTCGGGCTTGGGGCCCCGTTTGGCTTTAGCGCGCAGGCCGGCCCTCCGGAAACCGAGGCGCAGCGCCAGGCGCGGCTCAGCCGCAATGGCCGCGAGTTCGGATCCGAGTTTTACCAGTCGTGGAATTCCGACGACTTTCCGCGCCTGATTGCGATCACCTTTCAGCATCCGACGCCGTACTACGACGATTCATACGCCGTCAATTCGGCAAACAACGGCCCCTATGGCGATGCGTTGCTTCAGGAGCTGATCCCTTACCTGGAGGAGAAGTTCCGCATCATTCCGCAGCCTTATGCCCGGGTGCTGACAGGCGGCTCGACCGGAGGCTGGGAAGCCCTCGCGCTTCAGGCTTTCCATCCGACATTTTTTAACGGCACCTGGGTTTTCTATCCGGACCCGGTCGACTTCCGCCGTTATCAGATGTCGAACATCTATCTCGATGACAACGCGTTTGAGGTGAAATCCGGCGACTGGGCGAAACTGCAACGGCCGCTGTCGCGAAACCCGGATGGCCAGGTAACACTGACCATGCGCGAGATGAGCCAGTTGGAGGAGGTCCTGGGCACCAAAACGCGATCCGGACAACAACTCGCGGCATGGATCGCCGCGTATGGCCCGGCGGGTTCAGACGGTTATCCAAAGCCGCTGTGGGACAATCTCACCGGAAAGATAGACAAGGAAGTTGCGGCCTATATGCGCGACCACGGTTTTGATCTGCGTTACAACCTGGAAACCAACTGGCCCCGCATCGGCATGGATTTGGCAGGGAAGATCCACCTGTACGTGGGTGACATGGACAACTACTACCTCAACCTGGCGGTTTACTTGCTGGAAGATTTCCTGAAAGCTGCCAAGAACCCTGTCGCGCAAGCGACTTTCGAGTACGGCCGCCCGATGAAGGGGCACGGCTGGCAGCCGATGTCGAATGCGGACCTGGTGCGCATGATGTACGATCGCATCAAAAAGACTGCTCCCGCCGGCGCCACAGCGGTCCGCTGAGATTCAAAATCTATCGGCTTGATCCCGATGCTTTGCGGGCGTGGATCATAACTCGATACTGGTTTTCGGAGTTGAGATTGGTCAGGGAGACAAAGGCGCGGCCCTGGTAGCGTCCGATCGTTCCCGATTGCGACACACCGGCAACTTCCCAACCGGCGGGAAGCAGAATCGTGTTGCGGAGTCCGTGGATGGTGCGATCGAACACCAGGTCTCCTCCTTCCACCTTGTAGGCGGGATCCTTGAGCGTGCCGGTGATCCTGATGTGGGCACTCTGTTTGTCGTCTGTGATCGGGACCTCCAAGGGGATGGACATCACGTCGCCATCCTTTGCCGGCAGGAATGCCTTCGCAGTGTCAAGATCGATCACTTTCAGATCCTGCAGCGGCAGGTACGACAAGGAATCCAGTCTCGCCTTTCCGCCTTTGCGATAATCGCTGTAACTCTGATCCACCTTCATGCTGTGAGTCTCGGGTGCGCCCAAGTCATAGAGAGTCTTGATATCGTCGAAAAACATGTCGGCGGTTTTAAGTGGTGTGAAATTGGCTGCGGTCCTGCGCGCATGCACGGTCACCGTGTTGCTCTGCCCGCTCGGATTGGCGAACATAAGTTTCAGCCTGCCGTCCGCGAGCGTGGTCAGCTGGGCGGCGACATTCGAAGACAGGAAGGAGAATCCCGGCGGGAGAATCACGCCCAGGCGATAGCCGCTCAGGCTGCGAACCCAGACGATATCGTCTCCGTTCATCATGTAGGTCCGCGGATCCTTGTAGGTCTTGTAGATCAGGACGCGGCCGATCCCGCCTTCGGGAACCGGCATCGGCAGCGTCGCATGGATGACATGGTCGGCGCCTTCCTGCAGATATTGGAATTTCAGCGGCTTTCCCGTGCGCGGATCATACACTTCGATGTCGGATCCTTCACTGCCGCCGCGCGTCGCATTGACCAACTCCGTAGCTCCAGCCCTGGTTTCTTCCGGGAGATATCGAATCCGGAACTGCTCGCTTCCCGGGGCGAGAATCGAATATTCAGTGTAAGGATCCTGCGTGAATAAGCGGCTGAGCGGGGGCGTCGGCCTAAGTGAGCCATCAGGATTGGTTCCCCCGGGAAATGGATTGCCGGCCTGGCCGCCGCGCCCCTGGTCGTGTGCTGCCGCTGGCATCCCCCACAACTGCCATGCGGCCATCCATGCCGGGATCAGAGTAACCAGGAACGCGAGAGCACACCCTACGATTCTCATCTGCTTTGGACCATGCATATTCTTATCCCTTCATGGTGATCAGCGCGATCTCCTGCGCGCAGTGTAAGCGATCCAGGGGCTGAACCGGGCGGTTCGCCGCAGGGTCAGGAAAACTCAGCACAATATTTACACACAAATCCCTGCCGGGAGTGAATGGATTTTTTGGCGCGCTTCCGAGCAACCAACCGCGCAATACCTGGCGTGGGCGGCGGCCACAACCCAAGGGAAATTCTGTATTGCGCCTACGCCGGCCACGCCGAGCCATTCTCTTTCAGTCCTTTTCCGCTTGAGATCTTCCCTATTCCAAATATTATCTACCTGGTTCTGGCATACATGAGGAAGAAGCATCTCGCGCATCTGACCGGAGGCCTCCATGGTGACGTTTATAGGGTTCAAGAAGACCGTCTTCCTGGCCGTTGCCCTTATTCTTTCCACGGCTGTTCTCGGGGCCGACGAAAAAACAAACCGGGTTGATCAGATATTTGCCGCGTGGGATAAAACCAATTCGCCTGGCGCAGCCCTGGCTGTAGTCAAAGATGGGCGTATCCTCTACGAGCGCGGTTACGGCATGGCAAAGCTCGAGGACGGGATCCTCATGACCCCGGACAAGATCTTCGACATCGGCTCCGTCTCCAAACAGTTCACGGCGACTTGTGTTGTCCTGCTGGTGCGTGAGGGCAAGATCTCCCTTGACGATAACGTCCGGAAATACATCCCCGAGCTTCCTGACTACGGAACGCCGATCACGGTCCGCCACCTCCTCCACCACACGAGCGGCCTGCGTGACTACAACGCCCTCCTCGAGCTGGCCGGATTCGACTCGGAGTCCGACTGCCCGACAAATGACGAAGCCCTGGGAGTGATCTGCCGGCAGAAAAAGCTCAACTACACGCCGGGCGAGGAATACTCTTACACCAACACGGGCTATTTCCTCCTTGGCAAGATTGTCGAACGTGTGAGCGGGAAATCGCTCAACGCTTTCGCCCAGGAGCGCATCTTCAAGCCTCTAGGCATGGAACACACGCTGTTCCAGGAACATCACCAGCAGATCATCAAAAACAGGGCCACCGGCTACTCGCCGGATGGCCCCGGCTTCAAGCTCAGCATGAGCAATTGGGACGAGACCGGCGATGGCAACGTCTACACCTCAGTGGAAGACCTCTTTCTCTGGGACCAGGCGTTTTACACGAACAAGCTGGGCAAAGAGACGATGGACATGCTTCACACGACTGGGACCCTCACCAACGGCAAAAAAATCGAATATGCCTACGGCCTCGTCGTCACGGAATACAAGGGACTGAAGGGGGTCCAACACGGCGGCGCCTGGGCCGGATTCCGTGCCGCCATCGTCCGCTTTCCAGAGCAGAAATTCTCTGTCATCTGCCTGGCCAACCTGGCTTCCATGAACCCTTCGGACCTTGCCCTCAAGGTGGCCGATGTCTATCTCGCCGGCCTTCTCCATGAGCCCGCCAAGAAAGAGGAGAAAAAGGCCGAGGGGATTGTACTCGCCAGGAAGGACCTGGAATCCCTGGCTGGAAACTACCAGGACAGCAAATTCGGCAGGTGGTTCACGCTGGCGTTGAAAGAGGATCGATTGATCCTGTCCGGGCAGGGAAGGGACCTCGCCTTGATGCCCGTCAGCCCGACGACTTTCCTTGTGCCTGATAATCCCACCGGCATCAGGATGGAATTCGCGCCCGTCACGGCGGGGAAGCCTCTCCGCGCCCGGCTGACGGTGGGCCAGAATCAGGAATATTTGCTGGAAAAAGCCGCGCCCGCGCCTCCGCCTACAGCGGCGCGGCTCGCGGACTTCACCGGCGTTTACGTGAGCGACGAGCTGCTGGGCATCCGCTATCAGATCGCCCTGGAAAAAGACATGCTCGTCCTGAAGATGAGGATCATCCCGGGGGCGTCCCTGAAAGCCATGGCGCCGGACAAGTTCACCAGTAAGGAGCTGGCGGCGAATATCGAATTCGTCCGGGGTGGCGGAAACAAGGTCACGGGCTTCAAGCTTGGTGTCGGACGGGCCGGCGGCATCGAGTTTGTCAAAAAATGACTCAGGGAGTTTCTTCGCCACTCCCAAGAATGCGCTTGGCTGATTCCACAGCGGAGGCGGCATCGGTAGCGATCTCGAGTTTTGAAGAACTCATCGCCGCAAAGACATGAACAATATCCTCGCGCTGGCAAACGAGGATTGCAGGCCGCTTGTACTTCAGCGCCAGCGCCAGCTCAGATGCGGTTCCGGCATTCATGCCCACGAAGAACAATACCCGGCTGGAAAGCACATTGATGTTATTGCGCGCCTCGTTCATGCCGGTGATGATCGGGATGTCGACCGCGGCCGACATGACTTCATCATCTGTTCCGGGAAGGATCCCGACAACAGTGCCTAGTGCAGCCTTGGCACCTCGACTGGCAGCATCCATGACTCCGGCTCGCCGCCCTCCCGTGACGAGGACCCAGCCCTGTTGCGCGATCAATCCACCAAGTTCGTATGCTAAGCGCGTGTCCTCCTCCGTAGCGCCCTCACCGGGCCCCATCACTCCGACAAGCGTCCTGCTCATTGCGCCCTCCTTCTGCTTCTCTGCGGGACACAGGCCCAAACTTGTTACCGCTTACACAACCTTCCACTGAGTCCAGCATCACACAGAAAAGGTCCTGCAGGCGGCATGTCCACAATTTGTGGGATTCCACCTCCATCCAAAGATTATGAATGCTGCTCTTTTGTGAGCGTCATTTCACCAAACGATTGTATTTTTTGAGCACTTCCTGCAACCGGTCGTGGGGCAGGGCGTAGACCGTGTTACCGCTGATTCCTGTCATCGTTTCGGCGGCGACCAGAGCGTTGACGACCGCCTCTTCCACCGCCTGGGCAGTAGCATTGAAGAGAGGATTCATTCTCTCATTCGGCAACATGCTCAAGTTGGCCGTCCCGGAAGTCTTGCCGACCTCAGGGTTGGCAGTTGAGAAGGAGATGAAAATATCTCCGGAACTGTTGCCGCCTCTGCCGCCGACAATTCCTATTCCCAGCGGCACTCTCTTGACCAGGCGATCCAGTTGGTGCGGAAGCAGCGGCGCGTTGGTGGCAACAACCACGATAATTGACCCCTGGTCTTCGTTTGTCCGGCCGGTCTTGGGTAGCAAATCCGGGATTTCCTTGCCGACTGGGGCGCCCGCGATGGTCAGGAGATCCCGCGATCCATAATTTGCCTGCACCAGGACGCCCACGACATATCCGCCCTGGCCCTGATTCAATACCCGCGAAGAGGTGCCGATGCCGCCCTTGAACTGATGACACACCATGCCTGTGCCGCCGCCGACATTGCCTTCGGCCATGGGGCCAGATCTGGCCCTTTCCAGCACTTGAAAAACATGCTCTTTCTTGATGTGGAAGCCGTCGATGTCATTCAGGAAACCGTCCCAGGTTTCGGCGACAACGGGCAGGCTGAAATCCCCCGAATAATCACCCGTAAGGCCGCGCTTTGCGTTCCATTCAATCACTGCATCCCTGACGACTCCGACACTGTGGGTGTTCGTGATGAGAATGGGCGTGCCCAGACATCCCGATTCTCTGAGCCACGTGGTCCCCGTCATTTCACCGTTGCCGTTGAGCGTAAACCAGGCGCCGAAGACGCGCTCGCGAAAGGAGCGTCCTTGAGGGAATATCGCCGTGACACCGGTCCGGACCGGCCCTTTGCCGACCACGAGTTTTCCCTCTCCCTCGATGAGAGTCAGATGGCCGACCTCGACACCTTTCACATCCGTGATGGCGTTCCAGGGACCCGGCGTGCCTTCAAAGGGGATCCCCAGATCGCGGGCGCGCGGCTTGTTTTGGGTCTGGCCGCCAACGAGACCGAGCGAGAGGCTGACTGCAAAAAATACCGTTATTGGATATCGGGATAACAGTGCTTTTTTCATAGGACGCTCCTTTGATTGTCGACGATTTCGACACCGAACGCGCTTCCGTGGGACGCAGATTCAAGATCTCGGCCACACCGTGCGTTTGCTTTCCCCCGAAATCTCGGTAATCCATATCCGCTGGGAAATGCGCGGGGACGCCGGCCAGCCGGGCTATCGTGTAGAGGACGGAATTCGACGCGGCTTGGGGTCAAATGATCCTGGAATCCGGGCGCCGTGCGGCGCCCCGCGCCAACCTATGAGGGGAATCCATTATCGACTCCCTCTTGCGACCATTAGATCCAGATCTTCTTTAAGGCTCTGAAGATCTTCCTCATGCTCCACCTCTTGTTCCAGGATGGTGAGTGCCAGGTTGTAGGTCACCATGTCTTTGTCTTTGGTGGTATCCATGAGGCTTTGGTAGGTGGATATGGCACACTGTTCGCCGGCGATGTTTTGAGTGAGCAGGACCGCGACGTATGGATCATCCGGAGCATCGTAGGCGCAGGGACTCAGGTCAAACCATTTCTTGGGATCGCTGACCGGAGCGCCGCCAAGTTGCACGATCCGGGCGGCGAGCAATGTGGCGTGGTTAAGCTCCTCGGTGGCATGCAGGTTGAGTTCGGCCGCTACCGCATCCTTCATCGGTCCCTTGATGACTTTGGCCCCGAGCCAGTACTGATAATAAGCAAGCCACTCGCTGGCATATGCCCGATTGAGAAGCCGGAGCAGTTCATTGACGTCCATGCCGACGATTTCACGACCTCGAGTGCCCATAATGCCCTCCTGTTCGTTTCCAGCGCTCCGCCTGTGGCCGGATGTGCACGGATAGTTTCTTTCCTTCCGGCGCATGCTCCGACGAAGCCGCACAATCCCACTCGTCAGACATCCAGGCCGAAAGTACAAACTATCAATACATCGGGATGGCGTGGCAGAGCAACCGCATTCTCGGCCCATCCCCCTTCGATGCGAAACTGTACCAGGGAGGAACCTGTTTTTTTCAGCTCCGCACGGCATTTTGGCAGACCTTAAAAAACGCGGGCGCGTTCATCTTCTGTTTAGGTGTTTATTGGTACTCTCATGCGGCTGAAATTCAGATTAACTGTTCAAATTTGGCAAAATGGAGAGGACACCATGAGTCTTATAAAACTTAGGGATTTGGCTGCGGTTCTGATTGCAATCTGCTTCTTGTTTGTTGGCAGCCTCTGTGCACAGCAGAAAGCGGCCCAAAAACAAGCGGAAAAGGCCGAAAAGGGGGGAAAGGCTGCAAAGGGAGAAACAGGCGAACAGGCAGCGAAGCTCGCAATGAAGGATCTTCCCAAAGTCGTGCAGTCGACGGTTCAGAAGGAGACCCAGGGGGCTGAAATCGTCGGTATTTCCAAGGAGAGCGAGGGCGGGAAAACCATCTATGAAATTGAAACGAAGGTCAAAGGTCACACGAGAGATATGTTGATCGATGACAAAGGAAATCTGACGGAATTGGAAGAAGAGACCAGCCTTGCCTCGCTGCCGGCTGCAATCCAGGCGGAGATCAAGAAGAGCGTCGGGACGGCGAAGCTGGTCAAACTCGAAACCGTTTACAACGGTTCGAAAGCGATGACGGGGTATTCCGCCCTGGTGGAAACCGGGGGAAAGCAGTCTGAAGTCGAGATGGGACTCGACGGCAAAAAGCTCCCTGCCGGAAAGTAATTGATATACTCATAGCACCATGCGTGTTCTGGTAGTTGAAGATGCTCGACCGATGGCGGAAGCCTTGGCCAAGGGGCTGCGCGAGCAAGGCTATGCCGTCGACGTCGCCATGGACGGCGAGGCCGCGCTCCTCCAGGCGGAGATCAATCAGTATGACGCGATTGTGCTGGACGTCATGCTGCCGCGGCACGATGGTTTTGCTATCTGCCGGGCTCTGCGCGGACGCGGTGTGAGCGTTCCGATCCTGATGTTGACGGCGCGCGATGCGGTGGAAGACCGTGTTGCCGGTCTCGATTCCGGGGCCGACGACTACCTGACCAAGCCGTTTGCCTTCAAGGAACTGCTTGCGCGGCTGCGCGCCCTGTTGCGGAGGCATGTTGAAGTGCGCCCGCCTCAGCTGCAGCTTGCTGACCTGACGATGGATATCGCCGGTCAGGAGGTGATGCGAGGCGGGCGTGTGATCCGGCTGACGGCCAAGGAATACGCGCTGCTCGAATTCCTGATGCTCCATGCGGGCGAGGTTGTCTCACGGGAACGCATTTCTGAACACGTCTGGGATGAACATTTTGATCCCTTCTCGAATCTGATCGAGGTCTATATCCAGCGCCTGCGGAAAAAGATTGATGAGGGGGAACAGGTCAAGCTGATTCACACGCGCCGGGGAGCGGGTTACCTGCTGCGCGCGCAAGGCAAAGAAGAATCTAGCGGTTGATGCCGCCGCAGCGCCGACCCCATCGGACCGCGAAATCAATGCAACCGGGCGGTTCGAAGTCAGGGGCCGATTTCTCTTTTTGTCAATGATTGAGCTGGCTGATGAAACTGCCGATCAAGCTGCCTTCCTTGCGATTTGGCAGAACGGTACGCTGGCGTTTGACGCTCTGGTATACGCTCGTGCTGTTTCTGTCGTTTGTCCTTTTTGGCGCGGTCGTCGACCACCTGGCGCAAAAAAGTCTCTATTCTCAGGTTGACCGCCAGCTCCTGGACGCGCTCGCCATGGTGACAGGAGCCCTTGATCGCGCCTACAAAGAGGAAGGCAAGCCGTCGCCGTCGCGCTTGCGGGATGAGATCGACGAGCTCAGCCTGCCCTCCCATGTGGCACTGCAGCTGACGCCAGGGGAGGGGCCGGAGTATTTTGTCAACATCCGATCTCTTCCTCCATCACTTATGGATGCGCTCGACAGCGGCCGTATCGGGCCTGGATTGCCTGTCACCGTCCGCGCAGGGTCTGTCTCCTGGCGCCTGTGCCAAGGCAGAGGTGGAGGTGCATCTGGATATCGTGTACTGCTTGCAAGCAACCTTGCGCTGGTCGACGCGCAATTGGCGACTTTGCGGTGGACGCTGCTCATCGTGCTGCCACTGATCCTTCTGTTCGCGACCGGCAGCGGTTACTTCCTGGCCGAACGTGCGCTGAAGCCGGTTACCCAGATTGCCGCGCAGGCCCGGCATATCGAAGCGCACGCTCTGGAGCAGCGGCTCGCAGTAGCCGGCTCCCATGATGAATTCGGCCAACTCGCGCAAGTTCTGAATGACCTGTTTGCGCGGCTTGAACGGGCATTTCGGCAACAACGGCAGTTTCTTTCCGACGCGGCTCATGAACTGCGTACGCCGGCGGCGATCCTGCGCAGTCAGGCCGATGTGGCGCTGGAAAAGCAGCGATCCGCCGGAGAGTATGCCGAGACGTTGTGCGCTATGCGCACGGAGGCTGAGCACTTGTCCGCGATCGTGGATGACCTTTTTCTCATCGCACGTGCAGAGGCTGCCCAGTTGCCCATCGTCAAGGCGCCGGCCGATCTGATGGAAACAGTGGACGAGTGCTGCCGCGCCTTGCGGCCTCTGGCGCAAAGCAGGAATCTCCATCTCACCTGGAGTGTGGGGGAAGAGGTGAATGTGCAAGGGGATGTCCGGTTGCTGCGCCGTGCCGTGATGAACCTGCTGACGAATGCCGTCAAGTTCACGCCGGCGGGAGGCTCGATCTCGGTTGATGTCAATGTGGACTTAGCCTCTGCCACGGTTACCGTGACCGATACCGGGAAAGGAGTGGCCGCAGAGGATCTGCCGCACATTTTTGATCGCTTCTATCGGGGTTCCGGCCGTGCCGCGGCGGAGCAGGAGGGCGCCGGGCTAGGATTGGCGATTGTGAAAATGATCGTGGAATTGCACGGCGGCCGCGTGACCATGACCAGCGACATCGGCAAGGGTAGCACGATCACACTTTTTGTCCCGCATCCAGTGAATCCCGGATCAGCTTCGGATGGCGCCTAATAAGGGAGTTAAAGGGCACTGAACATATCTTGCGTCGGCAGAGACCAAGATGATTTTCTTTCTCCCCTCCAGGGTTCTTCGTGTGTCATCGAGTAACCGGCGCCGCCGCCGCGGCGCGGCTTGCCCCCGGCCTCTGTCTAGAGCCTCTCCGAGGCGCGTGCCCGGCAAAAGCCTGATATTTTGCGAGAAACCCCACGATATAGTTGCCCCGGCAATTGTCTCGTTGCACCTTGCGGCATCTGTGGCCAGAATTCCAGTTACTTGATCGGCAGCTGTACTGTGACCGCGGTCGGGATGGGCTCGCTGCCGCGATGCCCCGGCGTGAGGACGCGGGCCTGTTTCAGTAGTGTGATAATTTCCGGAATCTCCGGTCCCTCAACTCTATCGACGACTGAAATCTCGCCGGTTGCGGTCACGCACAGCAGAAAACTCAGAACCGAGTATTTCATGGCGGCATCGCTGTCGATGCGGCCGGAAGCTTTGGCCACCGCAACCAGGTTTTCGACATCGATGCTGAGGCGCGGAGCTACAACATCAGGGTCCGCCCCTCTGCCTGGCATCCAATCGTCGGGGACGACATAGAAGAGGCGGCCGGCTTTGAAAACATAGACTCCCGATACGAGCTGGAGATTATGGATTCCTTGCTCCTGCAGATCCTTCAGGGCCCATTCGAGGATTACGAAAGGAGTCTCCCGATCGGCAGAGACGACGACATTGCCAAATTCCCTTAAAACGTCGATTGGCGCTGGAAGGCCCAGGAGATCGTGCAAGGTTCCCTCCGGGCCGACGATCAATCGGAAGGTGGACTTCACAACGCCAAATGGCACGGATGCAATCGTTAAGACCTGCACCGCATCCCCATTAAAATAGGTCGGCGCGTAGCTCCACTGTTTCACGGCGTCCATGGCGGCCTGTTCCAGTAGTGGATGACCTTGAAGCACCCGGACGCGCGTCACCTCCCCCTGTTCATTGATAAGCACTTCCAGATCCACTACTCCCTGGATATGCGCCCGCTGCGCCGATTCCGGATACGCCGGATCGACCCTGGTCAGCAATTTGGATGCTTGAATCTTGCCGCTGACTTTCAAGGGCTCCTGCGGCAGACGGTTAACGACCATGTTTGTCACCTGGGCAGGCGCGACTAGGACGGGCGCGACCGGCGGCAGCCGGAAGGTGACGTAGACAATCGTGATGACCGGAACGGCATGGCCATCAGGGCCTAGGTATGGCGCGTAGCGCCATTGTTTCACGGCCTCAAGTGCTGCCGGCTGAAGAAGCGGGTGGCCCCCTCCGATTATTAGTGCGCGCGCCACTTCACCCTGCTCGTTCACTACCACAGACAGCCGCACTACTCCCTCCACGCGCACCCGGATCGCGAGTTCGGAGTATACCGGATCGGCTTTTTTTACCAGCCTGGCTTCCATGACCTTGCTGTCGATCGGGAGGGGTTCGAGTTGCTGAGCCTGTGCACTTGGGTTTTGCGGGATTGTTACCAAGGCGCCTATGGGGTAACCGCTTACGATGGAAATCGCCATCCAGATCAGAGAACCCGCAATAGCCACAAACCAAACAGTGATCTTCCGACCGGTCATAGCGGACTCCTCCAACCGAAGTATTACCTGATGACTACCCGGCGAGGTACTTCCAAAACCGTGTTTTATATTAGACCGCGTGCACGACAATTTGTTTCCCGAAAAGTGCTGAACTTCGAATCTGAAGATTGCCCATGTATGCAGAAGGATGCGCTTATGCCTTCGCTGGTCATGGTCAGCGGACATCCTGCAGCGATGTTTTTTGACTAACCGGATCGGTACAGCTAAATTTATTGGAGAATGTCTTGAAGGGAGCTTAACGGATGAATCACGTATGGGCAGCAGTTCTTGCATTGCTCCTGACCACCGGCCTACTCGCCGCCGTGGAACAGCAAACACCCGCGGTTCAAACGAGCACGTTGAAAATCGGCGAGGCCGCGCCGGACTTTACCCTCCCGGACCAGGATGGAAAACCTGTCCGACTTTCCAGCTTTAGCGGCAAGCAGAAAGTCGTGCTGGCGTTCTACATCAAAGCCTTCACCTCGGGTTGAACGCGCGAAGTCCAGGGCTACCGGGACAATATGTCCTCGTTCCGGCAGGCCAATGCCCAGGTCCTGGGCATCAGCGTCGATTCCGTGGCCGATCAGAAAGAATTTGCTAAACAGAATGGGGCTGATTTTCCACTCTTGAGCGACTCCAAGGGCGAGGTCGCGAGCCTCTATTGTGTCTGGAACAAAGAGCGCAGTTTTGCCAATCGGGCCACCTTTGTCATCAACGAGCAAGGCAAAATCATCCAAATCGAACTCGGGAGCAGCGCGATCGACGTCAACGGCGCCCTCTCGTCCTGTTCGAAAAAGCACTAGCGCGCGAAAGTAGATTCGGATACCTGTAATGATCCCGGAGCTTTGGGCGGTGTGATTCCTAAGGCGGCCCAGGGATCAGTTTTCAATACCCCAGCCCTTTGGGCGTATGATTGTTGAAATTTGTTCCTGGGAGTTTTGCCATGAAGATCTGCTTTTGCCCTATCTCGCTCCAATCTTGGGAATCGATTCGATATGCAGCCCACGCGCCAAGAGCAATTTCGCGAGCACGTCTATGGCATAAACACGGAGCATCCGTGTGGGCCATGACTGCCATTGCGCTCCTTGCGGGTATGCTGGCGACTGCGTCTGCCGCTGGTCGTGCCCCTGCAGCGGCCAAGGCCTGCACGAATGCGACGGCTGCCTGCACAGAATGGGTCAAGCTCGGCGGAGGCCCCGCGCGGTCGGTGATTTACCGCACCTATTCGCTCGACGTGCGCAACGACAAGATCACGCGCGCGCTCATCATGATACACGGCACTGGTCGCAACGCAGACCACTATTTCACCACTGCGACTGCTGCTGCATTCCTGGCCGGCGCTCTGGACGACACCGTCGTGATTGCACCACGCATAGCATCGAACGATCGCGGATGCACCGACAAGCTCGAACCGAACGAAGTCAGCTGGAGCTGCTCGGGCGACAGCTGGCGATCGGGCGGTTCCTCGCCGGGCAACCCGAATTTGTCCTCGTTTGATTTAATAGATGAGATCCTGCGCAAGCTCGCAAACAAGAAATCGTTCCCCAATCTCAATATTATTGTCGTGGCAGGACATTCCGCGGGTGGTCAGTTCGTGACGCGCTATGAAATGTCCAATCGCGTGCACGAGACGCTGGGTGTGCCGGTGGTGTACGTCGTTGCCAATCCTTCAAGTTACGCATGGCCGGATGCTACGCGAGTCACGCTTGTCGATGATGCGGTGCCGGCCAGCGCGCAAGCCGCCTGGAATACGGCGACGCCGCACACGAAATTCTCCTACGGCCCGTTTGATGCGAGCGAGTGCCCGAATTACAACAACTGGCCCTTCGGCCTCGCGAATCGCACCGGCGGATACACGTCAAAAATGACCGACGATCTATTGATGAAGCAGCTCGTGTCGCGACCGGCCACATATCTGCTGGGCCAGGTGGACACGCTGCCGCTCGGCGGTTTCGATTCCTCGTGCTCGGCCACGGCGCAGGGTGTGACCCGGCGCGCCCGCGGCGAGGCTTTTGTGAAATTCGTCAACGAGCAGCTAGGAGCGAAGCACGCGGTGCAGATCGTGCCGGAATGCGGACACAATGACCGATGCGTTTTCACGACCGATCAGGTGCTGACGCTGATTTTCCCGAAAAAATAGCATGCCCGCTGCGTCCGCGCCGCCAATCTGGCCTATTCGACGGACCACCATCGCGCGCTCGTCATCCGCGAGCCCCCGTGCGCTGAATGTCAACCCCCGGACCCTGTTCGCGGGCGCCGGCGGTCTGACGGCGCCCGGTCATTTTCAGGTGCGGGTGTTCTCCTCGGGATAAAGCCATCCCGCAAACGCTGCCGCAGGGCGGTTCGTGATCCTCCCGTCACCGCTTCGGCGGGATCGGGTCGGGCACCTTGTTTGCGATCGGTTTCAACGTCTGCAAGTAGGCGAAGACCGCTTTGAGGTCATCGTCAGTAAGGTTGGCCATGCTCTGCCAAGGCATCGGCGGGAGAATATCGCGGAGCACCCCTTTGTGCTTTCGGTTCCGCATGGAGTTGACGAAAGCCGCTTCTGTCCAACTGCCCATACCGGTGTTCTTGTCCGGCGTGAGATTGGCTGCAAAACTGACTCCCCACGGCCCGGCCCAGGTCGTCATGTCGTTGCTGCCCAGCGCCCCCCAACCGGTCGGGGAGATTACCCCGGCAGGAATCGGGGGGACCTTGCCGTCGGCGGGGGCGCCGGCGAACCTCCTGGTCATATCGGGCACCGGGCCCTTTTGAGTGAACGGCTTCGGGGTATGGCAATGGTCTCAAGGTTGCCGATATGGAATCCTTCCGGGAAAATGGGTATCTGGTGGCTATCCAGTACCGGTCAGGCGCCGACGGCGCCGACCTCTTCCGCCATGCCTGCAGAACTTGCCATACAATCGGCGGCTACAACGCCTTGAAGCCCGCATTCGACGGTACGGACCGCGCATTCATCGCTGCCATCGTCAAAGCTACGCATCTGCTCAAGGGCAACATGCCTCCGTTCCTGGGATCGGAAGAGGAGGCCGACGCCATTGCGGGTAATATTGTGCGCGGGATTGACACGCGCGCGCCGGCTGTCATTTATGGATTGCAGGGAGTTAAACTCGGGGGAAAGGTCTTCGATCTCCGCTGCGGCAAATGCCACACGACCGGAACCGTCGCCAAAATCAGCAATTCCATCGTCGGCCTGACCGGCGAGGATTATGGCGCCATGCTCCATAATGCAGCGGTCCTCGGCGTCGGCATGCCGGCCTTCACGGGTGACGAAACCGAGCGCCGGGCGCTGATCGCATATTTCGAGACACTGAAGCCGGAGACAAAATGAATCTCCCGGACACGAACGTGCTTCCAGCGCCGCTGTGGTTGATCACCGCGTTGCAGGTCGTGACGCTGACCCTGCATTTCGCCGCCATGAATTTCCTGCTCGGGGGAATCGTGCTGGTATGCGCGGGCAGGTTTGCGTCGAGGTGGGAGAATCCCACGGTCCGCCGCCTGGTTGCACTCTTCCCGAGCGCGGTGGCGGCGACGGTTACCCTCGGCGTGGCCCCGCTGCTGTTCCTCCAGTTGGTTTACCCCACTCAGGTGTATTCGGCGGCAATCGTGAGCGGTTGGTTCTGGCTCATGATCATACCGGCGGTGATGACTGCCTACTCTCTGTTGTATGCCGCTTCCTTCGCGGCGAAAGCCGCGCAGGGTAGCGTGGCGCAATTTCTGCTGCCGGCAGTGCCGGCGCTTCTCTACGTATCTCTGGTGTACAGCTCCGTGTTTTCCATGGCGGAACACCCGGATTTGATCCGAAGGCTCTACGGGCTGAATCAGTCGGACCTCCACTGGAATCCCAAGGTGAGCGACTACGTGCTGCGCTGGCTGCACATGGTGCTGGGCGCGATCACGGCGGGCAGTTTTTTCGCCGGAGCGGTCGGGAGGAATGATTCGGCAGCGTTCCCGGTCGCGAAGAAGTTCTTCACTTACAGCATGGCGGCCGCCGCCGCTGCCGGGCTTGGCTACCTTCTTTCCCTGGGTGACATTCTGCCGGGACTGATGCACACGCCCGCGATCTGGGCGCTCATGGCAGGGATTCTTCTGTCGGGTGGCGCACTCAGGTGCATAAAAATGTTGAGCTCTCATCGCGCTTTCCCTGCGCCGCCCTTTCAGGGCTTTTGCCAGCTCGATCCCCTGTACCCAGGGCTCACGCCCTGGGCTTTGCTGCGCCACCCCTTCGGGGTTTTCGCAGTCGTGAAATGCTTAGCCCTGAAAGGGCGGGACAGGACAACCCAGGGCGTAAGCCCTGGGTTGAGGTGCGGAGATCTCAAGCCCTCCTAAGGAACTTGAATTGATACATTGCACGGATGTTGAGCTGTATCAATATGATAACCGATATACTCAATAGCACGTCATCAGCCAAGTTCCCTTCTCGTTGGGAACACCGCAGGTGGGCTTGTTGCTGAAAGGGCGGCACAGAAATAGACGAGTTGATCGACACCGTAATTGGTCTTATTT
>JBGQNR010000056.1:0-28215 GCA_041501225.1 Acidobacteriota bacterium | reverse complement strand
GGCATCTGCGGCGTTGGCGCTCCTCGACGATGTACAGCGACATCGCCTGCGTCGCGCCGCC
Organism: Acidobacteriota bacterium; assembly: GCA_041501225.1. Taxonomy (GTDB): domain Bacteria; phylum Acidobacteriota; class UBA6911; order UBA6911; family UBA6911; genus JAFNAG01. Next base: position 28,154 of record JBGQNR010000056.1, on the reverse strand, counting down.
TTGCATCTGCCCCCGCGGCGCTCGGAACGCGACCCCTCCTAATTCTCGGACGGGCTCCAGGAGCCCGCAAAGATGTAAAGGAAATGTAAAAAACCTTTTTACCGCAATTTAAAATCATCCCGTCCCTCCTTGGCGTAACAATTATCGAGACAAGAGCACACAGTTACTTACTGCTCGGATTTTGAATTTGCATACCATGCAAGGGATGGCCATGGCGGAATCCACCGACCGGATGCTGATCGAAAACACCCTGCGCGGGGATGAACTCGCCTTCGCGGAATTGGTCAGACGCTACCAATCGACAGTTTGGCGCGCGGTCCGGCGCCGCCTGATCGACCATTTTGAGAGTGAAGACGCCATGCAGGAGGTCTTCCTGCGTGCTTTCACTTCACTCTCCAAGTTCGATACCAGCCGTCCTTTTGACCGTTGGATCATGCGCATCGCCACCAACTACTGTATCGATGTACTGCGCCACCGCCGGGCCCGGCAACCTTGGCTTTTCGAGGAATATAGGGAAATATCGGCTCATTGTTCGCGGCAGGAGCGCACGGAATCATCCTCGTTCAGTTCTTTTGAGCTCAGACGGCTTGCCTGCGAGTTGTTGAAGGCGATCAAGCCCAAAAATCGAAATGCCTTCATATTAAGGGAACTCGAGGGCCTGGAATACGACAAGGTTGGTGCGGCGCTGCAGATCACTCCCTTGGCCGCCCGGGCCCGTGTGTTCCGAGCCAGACACGAGATGCACCGCAAGCTGCGCAGCGTAACGGACAAAGGTGCGCCGAGGTTTATTCCGGCTCGCGAACTGCAATTGAGGTGTGCGACCAGCAGCTGATTGTCTGCCCAATCCCACATGCCTCAAATGTAAACCCAGAAACAGCAGGCGCGACAAACCCACAATCAAGACTGGAACCACGACATACACGAAACACACGAGAGCGCTTTCGTGTGTTTCGCGTCTTTCGTGGTTATCTCTTCAGACGCACTCCATTCTATCCGTGCAATTTTTCAGTCCTCTGAAATCTGGCCGGTGACCCGGCGAGTCTGTTTCAGGTACAATGCCAGCAAGCGATCAGGACGGCGCTGGCGCCTGCGGCGTGGAGCGAGCCTGACAAGGGAGACAGGTGCGCAGACGAAATGGTGAACTGGCCTTGCTACTGATGGAGGTCCTCTTGCTGGGGGCTGCAGGCTGGTACACTGCCGCGGAGCACTTCGGCCGGAGTGCCCGAGTTCCTGGGCAGCCCGGGGCGGGATTGGTCACAGGCGGTCCTGTAAACCTGCTTCGCTGCACTCCTGGTGAATTGCGCGCAGTGCTCTCGCGGCGTATCGCCGAGCCTGATCTGAGCAAGGTGCAAGAAGCGATTCTTGAGTGGCGTAAGGCGATTGACGCAGAGCAGCGCGGCAGCGTTTTCCTTGCCGAGCTCGTGCGACCCACTTCGGGAAGCGCAGGCCCTGTTTTATTGGATGCCGAGGTTTATCGCTCCCTGCGCCCCTATTGGGTTGTGAAAGAGGCTTCCGAAGCTCTGCGCACGTGGCTTGAATATCTGGGATTGCTGCTTGTTTCTTTTCTGCTCGCGCATCTGGTTTTCCGTTTCACCGACTTTCAGGGCAGCGAGGTGCTGCTTCCGCTGGCCCTCCTCTTGTGCGGCACTTCTACCATTTTGCTTTTCACATTTACGGATCCGCTTCGCGAACGGCTCCTGTACGCGCCTTTCGTGTCAGGGGTTGCACCGGGTTGCATCGGGCTCACCATTGCGGCTCGATTCGTGAGCATCCAAGCCCTGGAGAAGCTTCGAAACGTCTTCCTGACCGTAGGAATTGTTTTGTCTCTGATGCTTGTGTTTTTGGGCGGGGGGCCGGCGGGCACGGATGCGAAGCTGAACCTTTTCAGGCTTTTCCAGCCGGTGGAATTCATCAAGATCCTGGTGGTTTTGTTCCTTGCCGGCTACTTTACCGGCAGGGATTTGGATTTGCGCCAACGCGAGGCGCTTCGCTGGAGGGGATTCTTGCTCCCGCATTGGCGCGACGTCATCCCCGTCGTCCTGTTTTTGGCTGCAACGTTGTCACTTTTTTTCCTGCAGCGGGATCTGGGCCCGGCGCTCATCCTGTTCCTGGTATTTCTGGGGATGTTCGCGATGACCCGACGGCGGGTGGTGGTGGGACTGGCTGGCCTGACCCTCCTGCTTTCCGGCTTCTGGGCCGCGTATCGATTCCGGCTGCTGCAAACTGTAGCGATCCGGATCGAGATGTGGCTCTCCCCTTGGGACAACCATAGGCCTGGCGGAGTGCAGCTTGCTGAATCGCTTTGGGCATTGGCATCAGGAGGATTCTGGGGTGCCGGCCCTGGACGGGGCGATCCGCAGTACATTCCAGCGGGACATACGGATTTGATCCTGGCTGCAGCGGGAGAAGTTTTGGGCTTTCCGGGTTTGGCCGCAATTCTGGCGGTCTTGGTCCTCCTATTCGGGATGATGATCTATTTTGCCTGGCGGTCCAGGGGGAATTACGGCGCGTATCTCGGCTTTGGTCTGGCGCTGCTTTTTGGGATCCAAACTGCGGTGGTTGCTGCTGGAACCGTTGGTGTGATCCCGCTGAGCGGAGTGCCTATTCCCTTCATGAGCTACGGCAAATCCGCCGTCATCGCTGATTTCATTTTGCTCGGATTGATGCTGAACATTTCCTCCACGTGGCTCAGAGGCAGAGAAACGCGCGCCAAAATCCCCAGTGCGGCTCTGGCGGTCCCTGTCGTCGCCATCCTCGTTCTGGCATGCGTTGTTTTGAGAGCTTCTCAGATCATGTCGTACCAGTCTGACGAGATCCTGTGCAAGGGGTCGTTGACACCTCAGCAGGACGGCGTACGGCGTTTCACCTATAATCGTCGCCTGCTCGATATTGCGGCGCAGATTCCCCGCGGGAGCATTCTGGATCGGTCCGGGATTCCCCTGGCTACCAGCCGCCAGGAGGATCTGGCACGAGCCATGAGCATTCTGAAGGATCTCGGAATGGAGGCGCTCCAGCCAATTGTCGGCAGGAGATTCTATCCCTTTGGCCCGTTCACGGTTCAGGTTCTCGGCCACACGAGAGGATATTGGGTCGATCCCAAAACCGTCGAAAGGTCAGAGGATTCTCGTTTGCGGGGATATCCGGGTGCGAATGAGGTTGTGCTGGTCGATGGCAAGAAGGTAATACGCCAGGATCTATCCGCCCTCGCGCCGGCATTTCGAGATCGATTCTCTCTTTCCAGCGGCAAGCTGGAGGATTTTGAGAACCGCGACAAGAATGTCAATCTGACACTCGATGCGCGCATGCAGGTCATCGCGCTGCGCGCTCTTGAGCGCAATTTGCCGAAAATCGATGGTGTGGCTCGCACCAAGGGGGCAGCAGCGGTCCTGGATGCCTCAACCGGCGAGATCCTGGCCTGCGTCAGTCTGCCGACATACGACCCAAACACGATCAGCGAGTCGGACCTCGAAAAAATCTATGGGTCAGAGACCAAGGCCGCCTATGACCGGGCCCGCTTCGAGATCTATCCGCCCGGCGCCACATTCGGAATTGCAGTCGGAGCCGCCGCGTTGGAAGAAGGATGGCCCGGGCAAACTAAATCGGGCGGATTCATTGTCTGCCGGCACGTCGATGACATCCCTTGGCAGTACAACGGCACCGACCATCGCCGCCGGGTGACCGATAATGAAGCGGAATCTGCGCACGGCCGCCTCGACCTTCGGCGCGCTTTCGTAACATCGTGCAATGTCTACTTCGCCTGGCTGGGCACGCAGTTGGGCCCGGAGCGGCTTTTCGAATATGCCCGGAATCGGTTTCAGCTCGAGCTGAAGGGCGTCAACAACGCTCAGGACCTGGCCGCGAATCTTCCGGACAACGCTTACGGTCAGGCAAAAATAACGGCCTCGCCCCTCCATTTGGCAGCGATGGCAGCGGCTGTAGCCAACGGCGGATATCGCGTCGAACCCAACTTGATCTCCACCAGGGGAGCGTCGCAGGGGTCAAAGACGCGTGTCCTTGGGGAAAGCACAGCGGCGGCGCTGAAGGAGTGGATGCAGCAGGTGGTTCAATCAGGCACCGGGAGCAAGGCAGCAGTCCAGGGGTGGGTGGTCGGCGGGAAAACCGGGACAGCCCAGAACGACATTGGTGACAAGAGGCCCCATTCCTGGTTTGTAGGTTTTGCCTACCCAAGTCATTCCGGGCCGGAAGATGCCATCGCCTTTGCCTTCCTCATCGAAAACGGAGGGTACGGCGGGCGTGCTGCATCCCAGGCCGCCCACGATTTTTTGGCTGCGAGCCATCGGATATGGCGCAGCTCCGACAAAGATCAATAACCGTTAGACACAACTGAAATCTACGCCCACGACTCGAGTTACATTCTCGAAGCAATGATCTTGGCCAGGGCGACGAGTTGCTCAATGGGTATCCTGGCGCTGGTTTCGCTCTCGAGTTCGGTATTGAGCATGACGGTGTAGGCAGCCTTGCGGAAGACCAGGATAAACGAGGGCGATTTGCCGGCCGGTCCGATGAAGGCCTCCTCTCCGATGCCTGGGTACATTGATTTGAAACCTTCCTGCGAGGATTTGGCCCCAGCATAGGCGCTGGCAGGAAGGAAACTGGCCGACAGAATAAGCTTGCCGTCCTGGCGGGCGAAATTCAGGTCACCATCGGCATCTGCGCTTTTCTGGATGGGGGAGACCCCTTTGAGGCCCGTGACTTTTTCTATGTCTTGCACCGTGACAAATTTGGCGTATTGATAGGAGTAGGCCGACACCATCAACCACAAGCTGCCAAGCAGAAATCCCGCCGCCAGAATTGAGGTTTTTCTGAAATTCATCACAACCTCCCCTCAGATATCGTTTATTCCAGCCGCCGCTAGTTCGGGCGACCAGAGTCGCACTCCATCGCTTGATTAGAATTGGCTGATTCTTCGAATCACGATCCGAAGGCTGTTGCCGTCAATTCTGCGTTCTCTATGTTACACCACAACCAACTCCCAGGCGAATGAAGCAATGTGTGCTGACTCTTCCAATAGCCAATTGGCAACAGGGATGGATTTGCTTGACTCGTACCCATTCCTCGGTTGTAATCAATGAGAGTCCGAGTAGAGAGCGATCGCTCGATCTACCTGGCGTAAGTGGCGGAGAGGTGTTTAGATCGCGCCATCCCTTTTTCCGGTTCGCAATAAGGAGGCAGCTTATGAAGCAGTCGAGAATGTACGCGCTAACCCCAACGGCTCTGCTGCTTTTATTCAGTCTTGTCTCAACGGCTTGCGCACCCGGCAAACAGGCAGTCCAGCAGTTTCCGACTCTCAAGTATGAAAAATACAAGCTGCCGAACGGTCTGGAGGTCATCCTGAGCGAAGATCACCGGTTGCCGATGGCGGCAGTGGACCTCTGGTACCATGTGGGGCCGGTCAACGAGCGGCCTGCACGTACCGGCTTTGCCCACCTGTTCGAACATATGATGTTTCAGGGATCAAAGCACGCCGGTGACCAGCCCTTCCAGGTGCTGGAGTCGGCGGGCGCGACCATGATAAACGGCACGACCGATTTCGACCGCACCAACTACTTCGAGACCGTGCCTTCCAACCAGCTCGAGTTGGCGCTCTGGCTGGAGAGCGACCGCATGGGCTGGCTTCTGGACAAGCTGGATCAGCGCAAGCTGACCACACAACGCGACGTGGTGCGCAATGAGCGCCGCCAGGGGGAGAATTCGCCCTACATGCTGGTGGAAGAAGCAGTGTTCCACCAGCTGTTCCCCAAGACGCATCCTTACTACGCCGATGTGATCGGTTCGCATGCGGACATTGAATCAGCCGAATTGGGCGATGTGCGCGACTTCTTTAAGCAATACTACACTCCTAACAATGCCAGCCTGGCCATCGTGGGCGATTTCGATCCAAAGGCAATCAAAACGCTGGTCGAAAAATATTTTGGGCCGATTCCTGCAGGACCGTTGGTGCCCAAGGTTGAGGTAGTAACGCCGCCGATTTCTGAGGAAAAGCGGGTCACGATCACCGACAAAGTGCAGTTGCCTCGAGTCTACCTCTCCTGGATTACCGCTCCGATCTACAAGCCTGGTGATGCCGAAGCCAACTTGCTGGCACACATCCTGGGCGGAGGCAAGTCCAGCCGTCTGTATAAAAAGATGGTGTATGAAAAACAGATTGCACAGGATGTCAGCGCGTCACAGAACTCGCTGATATTGGGGTCGATATTTCAGATCACCGCCACCGCCAGGGAAGGAGTAAAACCGGAAGATCTGGAGCAGGCAATGGATGCCGAGCTCAGCGCCATCCAAAAGGATGGACCGAGCACCGCGGAGATGGAGCGTGCGCGCAACACTCTCGAGACCGGCATCATCGAAGGTTTGCAGACGCTGGGGGGCTTCGGCGGCGTAGCTGACATGCTCAACCAGTACAATCACTACCTGGGAGATCCGGGTTACCTGGCAAAGGACCTTGAGCGCTACGAGAACGCTACTCCGGCGGCAGTGCAGAAGATGGCGGCGGCCCTGACCAGGAATGCGCGCGTCGTTGTGTATGGCATTCCAGGTGAAAAGATCATTCAGGATGTGCCCAGACGCCCCGAGCCCAAAGTGTCGGAGAAAAACCTGCCCGGAGGCCCCTCAGGCGATGAATGGCGCAAGAGTCCGCCCGAACCGTCCAAGGCCGGTGTCACAACCTTGCCTGTGCCGGCACAGTTCAAGTTGGCTAACGGGCTGACCGTGCTCTTGGTTGAACAGCACAACTTGCCGGTATTTACTGCCGCTTTAGCTATAGTGTCCGGCAGCGACTCCAACCCGATCGACAAGCCGGGATTGGCTTCATTTACTGCCTCCATGCTGACCGAAGGCACCCAGAAACGCACGTCGCTGCAACTGGCGGATGACATCGCGCAGATCGGGGCCTCGTTCGATGGCAGCTCCACTTCCGATGCCAGCCTGCTTTCCAGCGGCGCGTTGACCAGGAATGCCGACAGACTCTTCGAGCTGCTTGCAGACGTCGCCATGAATCCTGCATTCCGCGACGAAGAGATCGAGCGCATACGCAAGCAGCGATTGACCACGCTCCTGCAACAGGCAGACGAGCCCGATGTCCTGGCCACGGAGTATCTGTTGCGCGAGGTGTACGGCGAGAAGAATCCCTATGGCTTCCTGCAAACCGGTACCAAAGAGGCCACGGAAACCACTACCCGGGCCGATATGGTGAAGTTTTATCAGAACGGTTATGGACCCCAAAATGCTGCCTTGCTCGTTGCCGGGGATATCACTCAAGACCAGCTGCGGGGATTGGCCGAGAAATACCTTGGCACGTGGACAGGCCAGGCGAAAGCTTCGATGCCTCCGGCAGGATCCTCTTCGCCTGTACGGCGAGTCATCATTGTAGACAAGCCGGCATCACCGCAGAGTGTGCTGCGCATCGGGCAGATTGGTTTAGCGCGCAACAATCCGGATTATGTGCCGGTCACAATCATGAACAGTATCCTCGGAGGGCTGTTTTCCAGCCGCATCAACCTCAACCTGCGCGAGGCGCACGGCTACACCTATGGAGCGTCCTCCGTTTTCGTTTTCCGCCGCGGACCGGGCCCGTTCTTCGTCGGCACCATGGTCCGAACCGATGCGACCGCGCCGTCTGTCAAGGAGGTCTTCGGCGAGTTGGATAAAATGCGCAGCACTCTGGTGAAGCCGGAGGAACTGGCAATGGCCAAGGAAACAGAGGTGCGCGGGCTCACGGGCACATTCGAGACCACCGCCCAAACCGCAGGGGCCATGACGGGTTTGTTCGTCTACAAGCTACCCCTCGATTACTACAGCAAGCTGCCGCAGCAGTTCGCCGCAGTCAATGCTACCGACACGCAGCGCGTGGCACAGCAGTACCTGACACCTGCGAAGATGCTGGTTGTGGCGGTCGGCGACCGCGCCAGGATCGAGCCGGAGCTTAAGAAGCTCAACCTGGGTCCGATCAAGGTGCTCGATGCCGAAGGGCGACCCGTCCTGGCCAGGCCGGCTACGGCAAGAAAATAGCTGCGCGCAGCCGGTCGCGGATGAATGCAGGTGAGAATCTGCGTTCATCCGCACTACCACTTGTACCGAATGCCGAGTTGCAGGCTGCGGGGGGTTTCGAACCGCAGGGGAATGCGCCAGTATTGGGTTGGAGCCGTTACCGGAGTTTCCTCCAGGGCGTGGGACTGGTTCGTGAGATTGAAGATGTCGAGAATCGCAACCAGCCTGCCGTGCCGCAGCGAGAAATCCTTATATACACGCATATCGGCTGTGGCCGAATATCTGGTCCTGGGTCCAGTGAGAGTTCCGCGCGCGCCGGGCCCGCGCTGCTCAGTCAACACACCGACGACTCCCTGATTGAGACCTTTGACGGGCAGATAACGGCCAAAGGGCAGCCCGTCCTGATAGCTGAATATCAGGGAACATCTCATTTTCCAGGGGAGCTCAGAGGCAGCCCAGAGCCGACCCAGAGTGCCTCGATCGAAATAGGTGCTGCCCCGGGCCAGAATCGCTTTATTCGGGTCATCGAAGATACCCTGGTAGGAATTTGTATCATTCTGGTCTGCCTCAATGCCGGGAGAGGTTGAAGCGACCGCACGGAAGCGCGTCATGGTGCCTTGGGCCTGGAATCTGCGGGTGGAGAAGCTGAGCTTCAGCTCCAGACCTTGCGCATAGGCGCTAAAGCCGTCGGGATTGGTCAGAAGATAACGATCCTGACCCAGCGTCTCCAGCTTTTGGTTAAACACGGTGATGAACCCGTCATCTGCAGTGCCGACCTCGCCATCGGGCCCGGGATCCGCTACCCGCACCGGTGTATAGGAGGAAAAGGGTACGCCTTCATTCACCAAAGAGATCAGCCGATGCTCGCTCCGATGAAAGCCGAAAAACTGTAAGCTCATCCATCTTGTCACTCCCAAGGTGATTCCCAAAGTGCTCTCGGTAGTCTTCGGGTTCTTCAGCCTTGCGTCCATTCTCGTGTACGGCGGGCCGGAGACCTTCAAAATCTGCCGGTTTTCCCCCGCCTGAAATTGCAGATCACCATTGGTATCGGCCCAGGAGTAGAGGCGTATACCCATGCCATCAGGATTGACCGCGGCCCATGTGCTCGTCAGGGGCTGGTCGTTGATCTGTGCCACTCCAGCGCGCAGCACGAGCCGGCCGCCGTTCAGGACCCGATAGGCGGCTCCGATCCTGCCCGCAAGATTCGTCCAGCGTAAAGTATTTGCGGACCGTCCATGGTTCAGGAGATTACTCCCTTGGGAGGAATCGACGGAAATCCCGAGGGTCAAGGTCAGGCGGGCGAGCGAAAAGCTATCGGAAGCATGCCATTCGATCTGGTGGATCCGATCTCGTGTTTGTGACGGAACATTCAGCAGGCGCACCGAGTTCGGAGCGCCCTCAAAAAACAGGAGATTCACACTGTCAACCGCTGCATGCCTTTGCGTAAGAGATATCCATCGAACGCTCGTTCCTATGGATATCCTGTGATCAGAGTGCCCTATGCCTTTACGCACTGTCGAGTAAACCGCGGTTCCCTCGGTCGAGCCGGCTTTCCCTGACACTGCCAGTGGCGCGGGGCCCCGCATCGTATTGTTCAGCATTGCCAGCATGGCCCATGGGGAGGGGGAGTTTGGCAGACCCGCGAGCGCATACCCTGGAAAAAGATCCTCTTGGCTCTGCCCCGGGGCGCCGGGCTGGAACCGAGAGCTTTCACCCTGACGTGATATTCCGAATCGAATATCCAGCAGGCTCTTCGCCGAAAGGGATCGAGTCCAAGCGCCTTGGCCGGTGTAATAGGTCTGGATTTGGTCAAGCGAGGCTTCCCTGGTGACCTGCGGGCTGGCTCCCGCTTGAGGCTCATGCACCCGCTGGGTCGAACCGTAAAAACTGACGGTATCCTGCGAGGACAATGGGCCTGATAGATTGAATGTACCCTGGCCTAACTTGACGGATACAGGCAAAGATTGGTTCCGGATGTGTTTTTCGAGATCACGGCCGGAGATAGCGCCGAAGTAGTACCATGGACGGCGGCCAAATGCACCCCCCAACTGGAAGCCGCCGTTCGCAAAATGCCTCCAGCGCTCGTCCGAATCTGTGATGCGGAAAAAACGATAACGTTCCGACGGATTCGTGTTTTGCAGCGCACCGCATTGAAAAAACATCTCAGTCTGACCATGCAGTTCACGCTCGCCGGCCTTGGGCAGTAGCGCCACGTGAGCGCCGGGGCCCGTGTGCTGTGTCGGAGAATCACCCACTGTGAAGACAATGGCCTCCATCGTGGTCAAGTCTGGAAACAAGAGCATCCCGTCTCCGGAGGTGTGGGTGACCGACATGCCATTCAATGAGGCCTGATTTTGCGACCACGAACTGCCGCGCACGCCCAGCAAAAGCTGGCGGTGACTGTATAACCCGGAAATATCAAAGCGCCCGGCCACCACCGATGCCTCCGTGTGGTTCAGGAGCGACCATAAATGCTCTGTGCTCGGGAGAGATTCGATCTGGCTTGCGGTTAGAACACGCTCAGGCTGCCAGGCATTCTCCTCGACGATCTCCTGCCTCTTGATTTCCCATGGACTCGAACCGGCGCCATTTCCAGGGGCCGAATGAAGAATGACTGCCAGTCGCAACGAGGTGCCTGGGCTGATCAGAGCCTGATAACGGCCGATCTCGCGGGTCGAAGGATGTTCGAAGCTCAGGCTGTGCTGTCCGGGCGTCACGAAATGGAAAGAAAACACCCCTGTGGTATCCGCAATGAGAGACACCGATTGCCCGTTTTGAATCCACTGAATCGTGGCGTTTGGAACTGGGCTGCCGTCTTCTGTACGTACGGATCCTGATATCGTGGAAGTTGGGTATTGTGCGTGAGCGTGTGTGGATAGTGTCAATAGCCAGACGAGGATAAGGAGCCGGCCCGGCCTGCGCAGGAGAATCACACCGACCTCTCTATGTCAATATCCTCGAAGCGGCGGTATTCCCTGTGCCTCTTTAGGATCTCAATGAGCTGATGCATACGCTACCTTGCTGTGCTCAAAATCGGCGCGGCCGGCCGGCTATTTCACGACCAGGGGATAGAGATCCTTGGGTATGTTCTTATAGGGAATGGTCGACAGGTCCGCGGGACCAAGTCCGGGTGCGTCGACTTCCAGGATCGTTCCCGCCAGCCCGTTCTCGTAATACCCGCGCCTGAAATGCACGCGGGATTTGAGGACGATGATGTCGAGATCCGCAAGCTTGATGCCCAGCGGCGGAAAGATGGTCGCGTCAGTGGCCTCGTGCAGCAGCGGCGTCAGAATGATGCGGTTATTGTCCCCAAACCGCAGCACCGCTACCTTATCGAAACGCTCATACCTGCCCAGGAAATCGACTTTGCCGGTGATCTTGACAGGATTGCCAGAGAACTGATCGGCATAGCCGCCCACATTGACCGTCACCGTGTCACCCACTTTGGCTTTAGACGCGATTTCGTTAACCGCTTTTTCGTCGGCCAGTGTGGTAATGCAAAAGTTCTTGCCGCCCTGGCGGATGAGTTCCTCCAAAATGTGCGTTGAATTGCCGGTGCGGTCGCTGTGATCGGCAATGACCACGGGCTTTTTGCCCTCCTTTGCCGCCGCGATCGCCTTGGCCACGCCTTCCCTGGTCTTGGGGAGTTTTTTGCCCGCAAATTGTTCCCGGACTCTCCAGATATATTCCGACATGTCATCGGCGATCAAATCGGCCAGCTTCTGGTCATTGTTGGTCACGACCATGACGGTCGCGCCGACATCGGGGACGTCGGCGTATGCAAATCCGAAGGCGACTGAGACAAAGGCGTCCTTCGTTCTTTCCTCCCATTTGCGCGCCCGTTCCATGATGTCCATCGCCGGTGACATGTCTGTGCCCTGGAACACGCTCGGAGTGATGATGCCCGGCTTGCGCGTTGCCATGACCGGCTTATAGGTGCCTCGGATGGTGCGAATCATGATGCGGGCAGCGCGCTCTCCCTGCAGGGCGGTATCGTAGTGCGGATAGCGCTTGATGATAAACACCGCATTAGCCGCGTCGGAGAGCTCCTTATCCTCGTTGGCGTGCAGGTCAAGGGTAATGAAAATCGGGATCTGGCCCACAGTCTTGCGCAGGCGGCTTACGATTTCGGCCTCCGGTCTGGGCACGCCCGTTACTGCCATCGCCCCGTGAAGGGCAAGAAACAACCCATCCAGCCGGCCCGCTTTTTTCAGGTCTTCCGCCATCCCGCCCGTGTATTTGTCAAAGGCCTCCTTTGTGACCCAGCTGCCCGAAGATCCTCCCTTGGCATCACGTGGCGAGTAAATGCCGACGAGATCCACACCATCGTACTCGTGAGCGGCATCCACGAAGCCGCGTATGTAACCGCCGACCTTGAGCACTTCGTTGTCCCGCATGGGCGGGCCATAAAATTCCCACTCTGCTATGCCGGTCAGTTGCGGGCAAAAGGTGCAGGTCTCATGCGAGAAGGTCGCGATGCCAATCCGCATTGGGGACTGAGCAGTTCTGGAGGGGGACTGCGCAATCGCTCCGAGGCTCACACACAGGCAAAGAACGATGAAGACAGACAAAATGGATTTCATGGCCAATCCTTTCTAATAGCAAACACCTCAGCGGCCTCTGCAAAGCAATAGGAATCACGAAACACACGAAATAATCACTTTCGTTTTTTCTCGTGTGTTTCGTGGTTTCAATCTTTGGTCGCGGCCATGCTGCATGGTAAGTCTCATGGTTTTAGTTGCCGCGCGTATTTTTGTAGACTTTGCCGGCTTTCATCACAAAGGCGACGTGGCGCAGTGCCGTGATATCCTGAAGCGGGTTACCTTCCACCGCGACGATATCAGCCTCCATGCCGGGCACGACAGTCCCGATCTTGTCGCCCAGATTCAGCGATTGCGCCGCGAGCGAGGTCATCGCGATGATCGCCGCCATCGGGTCCTGGCCTCCCTTCTGAACCCGGTAGATGAGCTCCTCAACATTGCGGCCGTGAGCACCGGCGACGGCATCGGTACCAAAAACGATCTTGAGTCCCTTGATTGCCAGGGCGTGTTTGAACATGGCCAGGTCGACAGGAATCGCCTTTTCCATGGCCGCGAATCCCTCGTCGTTGTAATTGCCGATGCCCTGGTAGTGAGCGCGGTTCTCCAGGTAGTTCTGCTTGACGAGGCCGATGTTCGGGTCCAGGTAGGTGCCGTGGTCCGCCATCAGCTGGAGGATCTCGGGGCTGACGAGGGTGCCATGCTCGATGCTGGTGCATCCGGCCAGGACGGCTGCCTTGACGGCATCATCGCCGTATGCGTGGACCAGCGTGCGCAGACCCAGCTTCGTAGCTTCCCCGCAGGCTATCTGAATCTGCTCGGCGCTCAGGGTCTGGCCGCCCCCGTCACGAATGCTCCTGGAGGCGAAGATCTTGATCAGATCCGCGCCGTCGGCCGCGCTCTTTCTGACATACTCCCGGATCTGTTCCGGAGTCAGGTTCGCGTTAGTCAGCGCTGCCAGGGAGGTCAATACTCTAGGCCCCGGCAGGACTCCCCGGGCAATGACATCGCGCAATTCCTTGTCGATTGCCGCGCCTACACATTGGACGGTCGTGAAGCCCGACATCAAGGTCGCGTAGGCATTTTCCGCTTCGAATGCCATGGTCTGCGAAGGCGTCCTGTCTCTTGTGGCAAACCGCCCGTCGAGGCCGAAGTGCCAGTCCAGGTGGACGTGCGTGTCAATCCAACCCGGCAGAACGGTCAAGCCCTTCAGATCGTACACAGTGGCAGTTCCGGCCGGTGCGCTCGAGCCTACCTTGGCGATGCGCGCGCCCTCAACTTGAATGCTGACATTGCGTGCCACCCCGCCTTTGCCGTCCAGCAAAGTGCCGGCTTGAATTACGATCGGCTTGTCCTGAGCCATACCCAGAGAAGCCGCCACGAGAATGATACAGAGGAACCACAGCGCGGATTTCATTTATTTCCATCCTTTGGTTGGAATTCAATTCTCAAAATCGCCACAAAGACCGAAATGCGGGGCTTTGACCCTCAAGCATCGAGGTGATCTGCGCCGATGAGCTCAAGCGTGTCCTCACTGGTTTTAGCGACAGCCTGTAAGATAAATCCACTCTTTTGCATGTCCTGCTAGCCCCGAGCCGGAATCCAAAAACCGGTCGTCCTGAATTCCTGAGCCCGGTCTGCGATCGACTTCATGTTTGCCGCGCTCAAAGGCTTGAATCCCGCGACATCTTTTGTTACAGCATCCAGAGTCTCGATTGAGTCGATGCCGATGACTACAGTGGCAACCGGCAATGAAAGTGAGTAGCGGATGTATTCTCGAGCTGTAGGCAAATCCTTGCGTTCGAAGATACCCGCAGGCGGGCCGTACTGGTCAATGCGGTCTGGTTTGGTGAAATTGTTCGGCAGAAAGTAGCCCTTGCCACAGGATTTCATGACGATTACCGCGATGCCTTGCGCTTTTGCCGCGGGCAATACTTCGGACTCGACATCAGGGACCCGGGTAGCGTTTGCGATGACCTGGATTGCCTGTGGCTCGATCCTCTTGATGCCGTCGAGGAGCAACTGCGGCACATGGCTCGAGAAGCCGCGAAAGCGGACGACCTTCTGATCGACCATCTTGCGGATGGCACGATCGGCACCGTTCTCCGACAGGAGTCGATCGATCTCTGAGGTGCGAGCAAGGTTGTGGTGCAGAACCAGGTCGAGCTTGTCGGTTTGCAGCAGCTTGAGGCTACGTTCCATCTCGCGCATGGCCCCGTCGTGATCGCGTGCGTCCACTTTCGTTTCCAGGAAAACCTGCGACCGGCGTGTCTTCATCGCCATGCCGATGCGCACCTCGCTCTCGTTCTTGTCGCCGTAGTTCGCGCCGGTTTCAATGAACCGGATGCCACGGTCGATGGCCCGGCGCACTAATTCCGCTCCCTGCTCATCGTCCGGAACCGGCATGAAGAAGCGGCTGCCGCCCCCCAAGCCCACCATGGTGACCTCGATCCCGGTTTTTCCAAATGGCCTGCGGGGAATCTCCGGGCTAAAGTCGGGTGGGAACGTACGTTTCTGACCTTGCGATAACAAACCCACTCCAGCGAGAGCTGCGGTGTTGGTAACAAAAGTCCGACGCGAGATGCGGGCCATAGTCTTTCCTCCTCAGCGACAAAAGGCATGAAGGTGCGCGTCTTGGGCGTGGTTCCAAGATAGGGATTTAACATGGGAGTTGCAACCAAAAACCTCAGCCCTGCGCGCATGTAAGCAGAACGGCGCAAAAGGCTTTAGCCACGAAGGGCATGAATTCAATGAAACGAACGATTGCTGCCCGAAGATTCCTTCGCGTCCGAACGGTTGCCAATGGTTTCAGGGATTGACACATGATCTGATTGGTGTCATTTACGATTGGATGAAACTTATAAGGAGGAAGTCGATGCTTCGACGCAGCGCATTTTTAGCTACCGGTCTGTTGCTCCTGGCGTTATTTGCCTGCAGCAGAGCCAGCAATAACGAAGCGCAAACGGACAATCAGCCGCCGGCAGCGCAACCGCCTGCCGCCCAGCAGCCTCCAGCCCAGGCTCAGCAGGCAGAGCCTGCTCCCAAGCCGGAAGAACCGGCACGACCCGCTCCGGAAAAACCCGCTCCTCGCCCGGCGGGCAAGCCGGCAGCCGCGAGCCCGGCCTCTTCTGCTGCTCCCGCGGGCAGGCCCGAACCTAAACCTGCGGCAGCCGCTGCCGCACCCCAGGGTGTAGTTCTCGCGACTCCTCCCGCAGTACCTCCGGCGCCGGTTCAGCCGCCACCTCTCCCTCCACCTCCTCCGAAGCCGATCGTGATCCCTTCCGGGACACGCTTCGAAGTTCGCCTGCTCGACCCGATCAGTTCCGCGGATAACAAATCAGGTGATACCTTTAAAGCGGCGCTCGAGCAGGATTTGGTAGCCGATGGGAAAATCGTAGTACCTCGCGGCAGCACAGTCACCGGCCGGCTGATGGGCGTCAAAGCCTCCGGACGTGTGGAGGGACGCGCAGCCATGTCCATAACTCTGACGGAGGTAATGATCGGGGAAACCGCCTATCCAATCCAAACCAATACGCTATCTTTTGAGGCCGAAAAAACCACGAAGCAGGATGCCACGAAGGTAGGGATTGGGGCAGGAGTAGGCGCCATCATCGGCGCTATTGCCGGGGGTGGGAAAGGCGCCGCCATCGGTGCAGCTGTCGGCGGAGGAGCCGGTACTGCTACGGTTCTCGCTACCAAAGGCAAGGAAGTGAAGTTTGCGCTGGAGGACAAGTTCAGCTTCGTGCTGAGCAACGACCTGACCGTGAAGCAATGATGGCGATTGACGATTGACGAACTAAGGTCAAGACCGCTTGGATCTCATCTGCGATTCAGACACTGCAACCGACGACAAGTCCCGGAATGCTGGCAGAGCTGAAGCAGTTGCTGTTTTGACCCCGAAGGGGTCCAACAGCTACAGCCCAGGGCGCAAGCCCTGGGGGCGGTGGGCATTCGGAGATGAAAGCCCTGAGAGGGCGGCACAGCCTGTGCCGCCCGTTTCGGGGCTTGTTACTGCTGAATCGCAGGAATCTTACCGGTAGGCGTTACCTTTTTGAATTCGCAGGTGACGTCTCCTTGCTCTCGATCACGATGTCACGCCAATTCAACCAATCGGCTACCGTATTTTTGCCCGGATCGTTGTAGCATTTCAGAATCAGATCCGCATCCTGATTTGCGAAGGGCTGCAAGTCGATGGTGACTTCCTTCCACAGCGGGCTCCTTCTCTTAGCGTCCGGCTGCATGTACTCATGGAAGATCACATTCTCCTTCCCGGCCGCACGTAAAATGGCTTCTGCCCAGCCACCGTCTCCCAGTTCATTCATCCAAGAAGCATCGAACCGCAGCCGAGAACCCGCGGGGATCTTGTGGAGCGGAACGACGACCGTTGAGCCTCCAATCTGGGTGAAGATCTCCTTTTCCGCGCCCTGGAAGAAGACCGGAGCCCCTGTAGGGGTCTGATAGTGGTCGTAGTCCGGGTAATACTCGGCGCGGTTGACGCTATACTGAACCCCCTCGAGACTTCGAATGACCCGCCGGGCGCTATCCCTGCGCCGGCCTTTATAGTAGCCCGTTACATCGTCAAAGCGCCCCCCTGCATATTGCAGTATCCAGATATCCCGCCGAGTAGCGTAGTCCTCCGGAAGCAGCGCCCCCTCGTCCGCGAGCAGCAACTGTACATACTGTTCGTAGAGTTTCCTTCCCCCCGCCGGGACTTTCTTGAGGAGCGGGGCAGCCTCTCCCTCCCAGGTGGGAAGCAGGTAGAGAGTCATTCTTCCGGTGTCTTTGAAATATGAAGTCACATCATAAAGGCGCCCATTGAAGTATTGGAGCACGAGGATGTCGGAACGCGTGCCGATGTCACGGGGGAAAGGGTGGCCTTTGTGGGCGAACGAGGCATGTACGCGTGTGCCAGGATAATACAATCCGAAGAGTTCGCCGTGATCGATCGGGGGAGCAGACAAAAGGTCCGAAACCCCTTCCTCAAAAGCTGGAAGAAAGAACAACGCGACTTGAGGCGGGAGCTTAGGATGCGCAGCCCTGAAGTCGTTAAGACAAAATTGCAGCAGGTCGGATTGGTAGGCAGAATCGGATGACACGATATAGCTTCGAGTCTGGACCCGGGAGGAGAACAAAATTGGACCGACCAGCAGTGCCGCGATGACCAGCCCTCCGATCCGTCGCATTTTCTGGGGCACCCCGGCGCGCAGATTGTCAACCATGACACCGAATGCGAGAGCCAACCCGAGCAAAGGGAGATAGAGGTACCATTTTGCCAGGCGGTGCGACAGCAGAAAGGACGGTATATTCAGGCCGGCGAACCATAGAAGCCCAGCCCATTCCACGACCGAAAGCCTCCCGCGGCGCCTGAGGATATCGACGGCCCAGATCAATAACACGGCGCCCATGAGCCCCAGAGCCAGCATGCGATTCTTTGCGGGATTGGGAATGCTCAGCGCATCCGGGAGATTGAGAGCCCAATAAATATATTTTGTCTTTGCCAGCAGGTTCGCCCATGGATTGATGTTGTAGGGCAAGGACCCGCCCTGGTCATAGAGATTTCCCATGCGCAGCCAGTAGATGAACAGTCCGGCAAAGGCGCAGGCAATGAAGAGGTATAAGAACGTCAGCGGAAATGTTCTTTTGAAGGAGCGCCAAATCCTTTTCGCGGAGGCCGGTTCCCCGGAGGATGCACGCAAGTCCGCAAGACTCAGAGCGATCCAGAAAGCCAGCGGAAAGGTGGTCGCGGCTTCCTTGGTCATCAGCGAAAGCACGAAAACCACCAGAGAGGCAATAATCAACAACCGGGACTTACGCCGATCCCCTTCTACGGCCAATAGCAGCGAAAGCAGGAGGAGAAATGCCAATAAGAAGTCTGAAAGGTAGGTGATGTCGTAAGTGATCCAGCCCGCGACGGAGTGGAGGCCCCAGAATGCCGCCGCGGCCAGCCCGGCGGTGCTGCTCGCAAGAATTCTCTTTGCCAATGCGTAAAACAGCCATGTGTTCAGCAGGTGGAATATTATAGGTATCCAATGGTAGGGCCACGGATCCAGTCCCAGAAACGGCCGCACCAGCGCCACAAAACCGAGATTGAGAGGGCGATAGGATTTCTCTGCGGAAGGGCTCATGAGGTAGGGCCGGTACTGATCCCACGATTGAGGGACATTTGTCATGTAGAACAGGCTGTCATGGGTAAAAAACTTGTGGAAGGCACCCGAAAATACCCAGAGTTCGGCGAGTAAAATGAGAGCCAGGAAGATCATCTCAGGGGCTGGAGCGGCCCGGAACAGCCATAGGTTGCTCTTTGGCGCATGCACCTGATTCATAACGTACCCACCTTTCACGCGACACTACACCCGGGCTATGAAAGCTCCCCAACAAACCAATTTCTTGATTAGAGAGTTCTATTGAATAAACTTTTTGCTGGAGTAATGTTAAAAAAATGGGCAAGATATGCAACATATTTCCGTCGGCGGGGTTTTATGTATGAATAAGGCGCAATACTCCATCTCGGCTTTCTTTCCAGCCTATAACGATGTAGGCTCAATCGGCAAAATCATCCACACCATGGTGTGGTTACTCCCGAAACTGACCGATGACTTTGAAATTGTGGTCGTGGATGATGGTTCTGTCGATGGCACCAGGGACCTCCTGCGCGTCCTCGCTCGTGAGTATCCCTTTCTGAAGGTCATCCACCATGGGGTCAATCGTGGCTACGGTGCCGCGCTGATCACCGGTTTTGCGAATTGCTCCAAGGATCTGATTTTCTATACCGATGGGGACGGTCAGTATGACGTGGAGGAATTGCCCAAGCTTCTGGCCGCCTTTGGCCCCGGCGCTGATATCGTCAACGGCTACAAGATTTCCCGCTCCGACCCCAGACATCGAATTGTTGCCGGCCTGATTTACCGACAGATCATGAAATTCATGTTCCGCTTGAACATCAAGGACGTGGATTGCGATTTTCGCCTGTTCAGGCGCAAGCTGCTTGACCGGACGCAACTTACCTGCGACAGCGGCGTAATCTGTGTGGAGATGGTAAAGCGATTTCAAGACCTCGGCAGTCGAATCGTCGAGATTCCCGTGCATCATTACCGCCGGTACCACGGAAGCAGCCAATTCTTCAGCGCCAGACATCTTCGTCGGGTTTTCATTCAGCTTTTTAGCGCCTGGTGGAAACTCGTAGTACGCCGTGAGCGTGTTCGGCCTGTGCGCTTGCCGGAGATCGAGGTGGCCCTGCGCGATATAAATCTTTCCCGTTAGCGGAGAAAAACCCCGACGCAGCGTCATCTCTGGAACCCCGCTATATCCGGCTTGTGGGTCGCCGCTCGGAAGACTCCACATTTTCCGAGCCCAGATTTATTGTCACAGTTAAAAATCGGCTGGACGGCATTTCCCCCGCGGATCATGAGGCAACATGTTTGTTCCTTTTCTCGATCTCAAACGGGAGTTTGAGCGCGACCGCGCCGAAACAGAACAAGCAATCGCGCGTGTGCTCAGGAGTGGCTGGTACATTCTTGGTCCCGAACTGGAGGCGCTTGAGACCGAATTTGCGCGCTATCTGAAAATCCCTTATGCAGCGGGAGTCGCTTCCGGCACGGACGCGCTCACGCTTGCCCTCGAAGCCGCGGGGGTCATCCAACCTCAAAAAAGTGATGAGGTGATAACGTCGGCTTTGTCTGCGGCATTCAGCGCTCTGGCCATATGCCGGGCGGGTGCGGTTCCTCGTTTTGTGGACGTCGATCCCATGACCTTGCAGATCGATCCCGGCCAGATCGAGCCAATAATCGGGCCGTGCACGCGCGCGATACTTCCTGTTCACCTATACGGACACGCCTGCGACCTGCCGAGGATCGACGCCCTGGCACGTGCGCACCATCTGGTCATGATCGAAGATGCATGCCAGGCGCATGGCTCCCGTCTAAAAGGAGCAGCGCTCGGCACCTGTGGTGCCGCTGCCGGCTTCAGCTTTTACCCGACCAAGAATCTTGGGGCTCTCGGGGATGCGGGCATGGTGGTGACGTGTGATGTAGATACATATCTGCGGGTCAAAAAGCTCCGGCACGGCGGGCAAAGCCAAGCCTATTGCCACGAAATGCTTGGGCTTAACTCCCGTCTCGATGAGATTCAGGCTGCGGTACTTCGGCTCAAGCTGGCAAGGTTGGACTCGCAAAACGAGAAGCGCAGGCAGATCGCGGTTCGTTACGACGAAGCTTTCGCCGACTTGGATCTGACCGTTCTGCCTCATGCGTCGGATTTTTTGCCCAACCGCCACTTGTACCCCGTGCGGACTTCTCGCCGTGAGGATCTGCGCGGCTACTTGTTGGAAAACGGAATTGAGACGCTGGTACATTATCCGACGCCGCTGCCCTACCAGCCGGCGCTGAAGCAGTTTGTCCTTGTGGGGCAGCAGTTTCCTGTGGCGGAGAAGGCCGCACGCGAGATATTTTCGCTCCCGCTGTACCCTGAACTTATGGAAGCAGAGCAGCAGCATATCATTCGGAGCGTGCACCGGTTCTTCAAGATGTGATCTATGGATGCCAGATAGGCCGTCGCAAAGCCGGCCTCAGGATCAATCTTCGATCCTCTCGCATCTTGCCAACCGCACTGCCTTCAGTCGAAGAATCGATATTTCAGAATAAAGTAAATTGCAGCGACTCCATCTTTCCAGCCGATCTTTTTGCCCTCCGAATAGTCACGACCGCTGTATGAAATAGGAACTTCGTAAATTCTGCACCGGGCTTTGGCGACCTTCGCGGTGAACTCGGGTTCAAACCCAAATCGATTCTCCCGCAGTCTGATCCTTTTGAGCAGATCCGCACGGAAAACTTTGGAGCAGGTTTCGATGTCGGTGAGGTTCAGGTCGGTCAACATATTGGACAGCGCCGTTAGCAGACGATTCCCGACCGAATGCCAGAAAAGGAGAACCCGATGAGGGCCGCCGAGGAAGCGGGACCCATAGACGACATCGGCTTTGTTGGCGAGAATCGGCTGCAGTAGCGCCGGGTACTCCGCCGGATCGTATTCGAGGTCGGCGTCCTGAATCACGACGATATCGCCCTTAACTTCCTCAAACCCCCGGCGCAAGGCTGCTCCCTTGCCCTGGTTGAAGGGCTGATAAAAAATCTTCAGATCGTCCGCTGCAGGCAGTCCTTGCAGCGTCTCACCTGTGCCATCCGTGGAGCAGTCGTCGACGATGATGATCTCCTTGGCCAGATCCACCTGGCGGACCCTCTCCAGGATCTCCACAATTGTGGCCTTTTCGTTGTAGACGGGAATGACAACTGAAAGCTTCATGTCGACTCCTTAAGGCAGGGATGAAGCCCGATCTGAGCAGGGGCAACTCCAGCCTATTTTCGGATGTTGTTCGGCGCACTTTCGACCAAGACCCTGCGGGGCGTTGGGCCTCCGGGTCGCGGCGTGTTCTGAATGTCGAGAACGATGGCCTGCAATAGCAAATCGACGCCGAGAATACAGGGCAAGGCTGCAAGTATTACCGTCCCGACTGGGGTTGCAATGCCGGCCATCGCATGCCGAATCCATTGATAGGACCCGAACAGGACCCCAAATCCCAGAAATAACACTCCCAGGGACGCGAAGATTGCGATCGGAGATACGTCATAGAACAGGTAGCGCCAGAAAACGCGCCGGACCAGGCCGGTAAGAAGTTTTGGAGGAAAGGCAAAGAGCGCGCGCGGTACAGAGAGGGCGCTGGTTTCGTCGCCACAGCGGGCAGGCAGAGGAACGTCTGCCACGCGTGACTCCATAATGTTCAGCCGGATGAGGAGATCCGTTTCGAAGAAATATCGCGGCGAGATCCTTGAAAGCTGAACGATGCGGAGCGTTTCGGCGCGCGTAGCTAGAAATCCGTTGACAGGATCAAGCACATTCCAATAGCCCGAGGCCATCTTCGTCAGGAAGGTGAGCCCGATGTTGCCGACAAATCTCCACTTCGGCATCTTGTTCAACGCGCGGAAATGGTGGAATCGGCTCCCCTTGGCGTGTTCAGCGGTGCCCTGCAGCAACGGTTGCAGAAGTTGAGGAATATCCGCAGGATCCATCTGGCCGTCCCCGTCGCACTTCACGATGCTATCGTACCCCGCCGAAAGTGCGCGCAGCATCCCGGTGGCGGTTGCGCCTCCTACGCCCTGGTTCTTCCTATGATGTATCAATCCCACGCGGGGATTGGCCAGCTTTTCCACGCAAGCAGCTATGTCATCGGGAGAAGCGTCATCGATCACATAGATGCGATCCACACAATCCGGCATCGCCGCGATCACTCCTGCGATCGGCGCCGCGACGTTATAAGCGGGTATGGCGACGGCGATCTTGTTCCCATCGAGCATAGATCCAACAGGAATCCGGCCCATCCACCGGCTTCCCCCTCCATGTTGTTGCTACGTGTGACTCAGCGCGCGAAAAGGTGGACCGAGTCGATCCAAACCTTGCCGCTGCCTTCAGGTTTGTCAATGCTTACCACAACTGATATCGTCCGTCAAAAAAGCCGGAATAGTGGCGCACCAGTCTCATGTATGGCCAGTAGAAACGCACGGCATCGGAGTTGGTCTCCGGTGCCATGGCCGAAACATATGCGAAGATGCCCAGGAGGAAGATCGCCTGCAGGGCCAGGGCAAGCGGAAAGCTCCATCCTTCAAGGGCGGAATTCCAGCCGTTGCGTATATCGGAGCGCAAGCTCGACATTCTCCTTCGCAGGTCAGGTGCGACAGAGATCAGAAGCACCAGACCGAGCGCCCACCAATTGAATAGATGAATCCAGGCCAGAAAAGCCCCGCTGGCTGCCAGGAAGACGAGAGCCAGCGACAGGGATAATCCCCAATTTGAAGAATCCTCCGGCAGTAGAACCTTCGCAAAATTGCGGCCGATCCTCACCAGAACGCAGCCGAAAAGCAGGATCAATATTAAAGCTATGGCTTTTGACCAGCCGCCCAGGGGAACCAAGACCGCTGCCGAAAGGGCCCAGAACATGATGATCCCGCGTGCCCGGAGCTTAAAGACCAGGGAGAGCAGCAGAAAACACAAGGTGTGGATGACGGCTGCCGGGAGCAGCACGTGGAAGAAAAACGAAAACGCATCGGTCCGCCCCTGCACCTTGTAGAACAGGCGCAGGTAGAACGAAAGAGCTATTGCCAGTCCCGCAAGGCCCAGCGCAAGGCCGGCTCTCAATCTCCGGCGGTCTGCGGTTTCCTGGTGTTCAGAGCTCGAAACGGCTTGCGGCATACCTTGCTCACATGTGTTGGCAGAGCAATCCAATTTCCCGTCCTGAAGGCGTCATCGGGGGGTGGAAGAAACGATGCTCCCCATCCAGACCGCTCCCGGCAAGAGGCCGGAAGACCCGCGGCATTATACACAACCGTGCCCAATTCGCACACCGGGGATTGATTTCCGACCGGGATAGTCTAAAATTTCTATTTCGCGCTTGAATCTAGGAGGAAAACGACTAAATTATCGTGCGAAATTTTTAGGACTGATCCAGGTCGATCTCGTCTGTCCGAATCGCGGGCGGAAATCGTGAGTGCCGCCGGGAGAGTGCCTTAGGCGACAATTTCAAAACTTTACTTGCGGAGGATTTACAACCATGGCTTTACTTATCAACGAGGAATGCATCAATTGCGGCGCTTGTGAACCAGAGTGCCCCAACAAGGCAATCTACGCCGGCGGCGAGGAATACGAACTCGCCGGCTCGATGCATCCGGCTCTATCCGAAGAGTACTACTACGTCGTTGCCGACAAGTGCACCGAATGCGTTGGCTTCCATGACGAAAAGCAGTGCATTTCCGTATGCCCTGTGGATGCCTGCGTCGACGACCCCAACAAAGTCGAGAGCAAGGATCAGCTTCTGGCCAAAGCGAAAGCCCTTCATCCAGACAAATTCTAGTCATTGCTGAAGCTTTCTTGAGACAGGGACTGTCTGCCCGAGCGGGGGTGGCAGTCCCTGTTCCTTTTGACGGCCCAGAATTTGGATTTTGGATTGCGGGTTTTGGATTGAGACGATCGTTGGCGCCTCCATGGTCAGATGGCGCGCAAGTGGCTGTTTACTTGCCGGCAAACATCAAGTATTGTGGGTTTAGTACTGAGAATGGCATTCCGTTGGAGGAGTTTTCGCGCTGGTTGCATGAGGGCCTGCCATGGCGATCCTTTATCCGTTCCGTGGGTATCGCTATAACCGCCAAATCGTCGACAACCTCGAACTCGTCGTCACACAGCCGTACAACCGCATCTCACCGGCGCTGCAGAAAGAATACTGCCGTCGTTCCCCCTTCAATGCCGTAAGGGTGACTAGAAGCCTCGAGAAACTCGACAATCCGGAAACGGATTATCCTGAGGCCGCAAAAACGCTCCGCTCCTGGATCGACCAGGGGATTCTGGTCCAGGACGCCATTCCGAGTGTCTACGCATACAACCAGCAATACAATTTCGAGGAGGAAAGCCTGCTGCGCAGGGGATTTATCGCGCTCCTCGATCTGCAGCACTCCGCTGCCGGCATTCTGCCGCATGAGCGTGTGATGGCCGACCTGAAAATGGATCGGCTCCGGCTGTTGCGCAGCACGGACTGCAATGAAGATGTTCTCTTCATGATCTATACGGAAGACAAACTCAGAGTCAACCGCATCCTGGACGAGACGGCGTCGGCCCGTCGGCCCGAGATTGAAGTCAAGGATGAACTTGGCGTTGTCCACAAGCTCTGGGCCATTACGGACGCCAAATCCATTCGCAGGATCCAGGACGCGATGGTTCCTGAAGAACTCTTCATAGCCGACGGCCAGCATCGTTTCGAGGCCGCGCTCCAGTATAAGCGGGAGTGTGAGGCTTTGCGCTGGAAGCCGGCGGCGGCGGAATCTTTCAACGGCCGCATGGTGGCATGCTTCAACAGTGCCGAAGGAAGCATCACGGTCCTGCCAACGCACCGGCTGATCTGCGATTTGGCGGACTTTGAGCCGACAGCATTTCTGGAACGGGCAGGGAAGTACTTTGCCGTCGAACCGGTTCCCGATGCCGTGGATCTGTGGAGGAAAATGGCGGAAGGTCGGGAGGTGAGCCATGTCTTCGGCTTTTATGCCGGCAAGAAATTTTTCCTGCTGCGCCTCAAAGTCAAGGTTGATCCGCTGATGCACGCGCATGCGGAAGCCTACCGCCATCTTGATGTCAGTATCATGCACACACTGGTTCTGGGGCAACTGCTCGGGATCAGTGAAAGCCAGTTGGACCGGCATTCCCACGTGGACTTCGCGCGCGATCGCGATGCATGTGTGCAGTCCGTTGATGAAGGGGACTATCAGGCGGCATTCTTCCTGAATCCGACAAGCGTGGAACAACTGCAGCGAGTCGCCTCGCTGGGAGAGCTTCTGCCCCAGATGTCGACCGACTTCCATCCCAAGCTTCTTACCGGTCTTCTATTCATGAAGATGCAGATCACCAGGGTCTGAAGGTCGGAGCCGCGCGCGGCACAAAATTCGCGAGAAATAGCCGTGTCCCGGTGGGATCGCAGGATCTTACGTTGTCAGGTTGTAGGTGATCTTGGCCTCCATGTCCGGTCTGAAGCAGCCGAAGACCGAGCAATACGTTTCGCGCGACAGCCTGATGGCTCGTTCGACGTTCGCAGCATCGATATCCTTGCCGGCAATGTCGAAATGCAGGCTCAGCGCAGTGAATCGCCGCGGATGCTCATTTCTCACTCCCTCATGGTGAACAGGTCAGCTCCCGCATGATAACACCAATATCTCATCATCGAGAGCGCTGAGAACACTGCGACTTTTTGTGTTAGACTCTGACCCTGCTATGAGCTCTAAGCAAACAAAGATCGTTTTAGGCATAACAGCATTCGTGATGCTGTGCTGGGTGAGCGCGCCCATTTGGGGCAGCGGTTCCAGCATCGCCCTGCCTGTGTCCCGGACACCGCTAGGTTTCGATGGAGAACAGGCTTTTCAGATGGTGAAGGAATTTGTCACGCGAAATCCCCAGAGGGTGCTGGGCAGCATCGAGGCGCGACAAGCCACAGGCTACATACGGGATTTTCTGAAACGCGAGGGGTATCAGATTGATTCTCCCTCCTACTTCAACTCGATCATCGCAGGCCGACGCCAGGCTGGGAGCAATATTGTAGCTTTCAAAGCGGGTGCGCTTCCGGAAATCCTAGCTGTTGTCGCACATTATGACACCACCCGGACGGTGGTGCAGGGCGCAATGGATGACGGTTCCGGTGTGGGTGTTGTACTGGAACTTGCACGGATATTTGCTGCCACACCGCTGCGCCATAGCCTGCTGATCATTGCAACGGACGGCGAAGAATGGGGCATGCTGGGGGCTGCCGATTTTTCGGCGAACTATCCCGGAAGACGAGACCTTGCAGCGGTGCTTTCGCTCGATTTCGTAAGCGTCGGCGATTTGGCCGAACTTCAGCTGGATACGGACGGGCAAAAGGACGGTTTTACGCCCGGCTGGCTGCGCCGGATCGCGCTCAAAGCAGCCGAGGTACAGGGGCTGTCTGTCGTCACGCCATCGGGTCTTATGGAGTACACTCAACGCGCCATCGCCCTGTCGCTTACGGACCAAGGGCCCTTTCTGCACGCCGGAATTCCCGCGATCAATCTGGGCAGCGGGTCCGTCGACAAACCGCGTGAGCGGGACATTTACCATTCGCAGAACGACACCATAGAAAACCTGAAACCTGCGAGCATCGCGAGCTATGGCCAGACGGCAGAGCGCATTCTCCGCTCCATCGATGAACTCTCCACAGTGCCGTCAGGCATGGACAACACCTTTCGCTGGCGCGACGATAGCTATGTGGCCGGATGGGTCATGGCACTTCTGCAGTACCTGGCGTTTTTGCCCTTTGTGGTCATGCTCGGATTTGGATGGATGCAGCAGCGCGAATCCTTGATTGTTGGCGGGATTCTGCGGGAAGTTACTTTTTTCCTCGCCTGGCTTGTACCCTTCGGTTTGGCCTTCTCGTTGGTCCTCTTTTGCAGACTAATGCGGTTTCTGCCCCAGAACAGTCTGTATCCAGGTCCTCTCAAAGATCCCATGCTGATCCCCTCTTGGGGATTGGTCGCGGGAATCTTCGCAGCTGCCATTTCTGCAGGCATAGGCCTCCATTTCCTGGCCCGATTCCTAACCCGTGGGTTGCCTCGCTCCTTCGGCGCCTCCAAGGTTGTGCTGATGACCTTGCTCCTTTTCGTTATCCTTCTTGCTCTGAAGTACAGCCCATACTGGGCATCGACCTTCCTGACCCTTCCTGCCCTGGTTTGGGGATTCATCGGGCAGGGGCGGAGTGGTGTTGCCCGCGTGGCAGGGGTGCTGGCCATTCCAGTTGCCGGAATTGCGGTTTTCGCGGCCTTATCTCTTTCCGGGAGAGACCCGGGGGTCGGAGCCGACGTTATCTGGTATGCGGTACTCGGCTTGAGCAACGGCATGCTGCGATGGCAGGGTTATTTACTGGCGGCTGCAGCTTCGGTAATCGGGCTTCGCATCCTATCTCTTCAGCTTTCACGGCGCTAGGAGCCCGTCCGAGAATTAGCAGGGGCCGCGTTCCGAGCGCCGCGGGGGCAGATGCAAGGCGGCGCGACGCAGGCGATGTCTCGGTACATCGTCGAGGAG
>JBGQNR010000055.1:0-28219 GCA_041501225.1 Acidobacteriota bacterium | reverse complement strand
CCGATCATGGATGCCTGCGAGCGCGCACTCAAGAGTTTTTCTGAGAGGGACGATCAACCGGGACGGCTGCAATCCTACCGTGAGGGAGTAGAGCTTTTGTACAAGCAGTTGGGTGACACATTAGCACGCCTGGGAGTGATCGCCCTCGAAGCCAAAGGCCGCAAGTTCGATCCCCATATGCATGAAGCCCTGGTGCATCTGGAAACTCCGGAACACGAAGATAATACGGTTGTTGAAGAGCTCAGGCGCGGATACCTTCTCAAAGAACGCCTGCTCAGGCCCGCTCAGGTTGTGGTTGCCAGTTCACCTAAACCAAAGAAAGATGACGATCCCGATCATGGGTAAGATCATAGGAATAGACCTCGGTACTACGAACTCGTGCGTGGCGGTCCTGGAAGGGTCTTCCGTTCAAATCGTTCCCAACAGCCTGGGCGGCAGGACCACGCCGTCGATTGTTGCTTTCACCGAAAAGGGGGACCGGCTCCTGGGGCAAATCGCCAAGCGCCAGATGGTAACCAACGCCGGCAACACGATTTATGCCGTCAAGCGCCTGATGGGTCGCCGCCAGGACTCGCCGGAAGTCCAGCGGCTCAAATCGTATCTTACCTACAATTTGACCGCGTCAGAGAATGGGGACGTGCGCATCGCCATCCGCGGTACCGAATTCAGTCCTCCTGAGATTTCCGCCATGCTTCTGCAATACCTCAAGAGTATGGCAGAAGATTTTACGAATGGACCGGTTACAGAGGCCATCATTACCGTTCCCGCCTACTTCGATGATTCGCAGCGCCAGGCGACCAAGGATGCCGGCAAGATCGCCGGACTCGAGGTGCGCCGTATCATCAACGAGCCCACGGCTGCGGCTCTCGCTTATGGGCTGGGCAAAAAAGAGCGAGAGCGCGTGGCGATCTATGATCTGGGTGGCGGAACCTTCGACATCTCGATCCTTGAACTGAACAACGGCGTCTTTGAGGTTCTCTCCACCTGCGGAGACAGCTTTCTTGGCGGCGAGGACTTCGATCAGCGCATCATGGATTGGATAATCGCCGAGTTCAAGAATGACTCGGGCGTCGACCTCGGCTCGGATATCCTCGCGCAGCAACGTCTCAAGGAGACGGCTGAAAAAGCCAAATGCGAGCTTTCCACCGCCCTCGAGACCCCCATCAACCTTCCCTTCATTGCCGGCGACGCCAAGGGACCGAAGCACTTCAATCGAGTGTTGACCCGAGCGCAGTTTGAATCCCTGGTGCAGGGCCTGATTGAGCGGACAACGGCCTATTGCGAGCAAGCGCTGGCCGATGCGAAACTCACCCCGGCCGACATCCAAAAGGTGATCCTGGTAGGCGGCCAGACGCGCACCCCCGCGGTGCAGCGGCATGTGGAGAAAATCTTCGGGAAGCCACCTTCGGCCGAGGTCAATCCGGATGAAGTTGTGGCGGTGGGTGCGGCTTTGCAGGGCGGAGTGCTGGAAGGAGAGTTGAAGGATATCGTCCTGCTCGACGTGTTGCCGCTCACTCTGGGAGTGGAAACGCACGGAGGGCTGTTCACCCGCATCATCGAGCATAACTCGACGATTCCGCTGAAAAAAACCACCATTTTTACGACCGTGGCCGATAATCAGTCCACCGTCGAAGTGCACGTGCTTCAGGGGGAGCGCGAGGTTTCCAAGTTTAACCGGTCTCTGGCCCGCTTTGAATTGGTCGGCATGGCTCCGGCTCCTCGCGGGGTGCCTCAAATTGAGGTTACCTTTGATATTGATGCCAACGGCATTGTAAGCGTCTCGGCGCGGGACAAAGTGTCAGGGAAAAAACAAGCGATCGAAATCACGCCTTCGACTGGATTGAGCAAGGAAGAGATCGACCGCATGATCTTCGAGGCAAAACAGTTTGCCGAAAGCGATCGCAATTTGAAGAAAGTCGCCGAGCTTCGCAACCGCATTCAGGGGCACGTGGCTACCATCGCCAGAAGTTACGCCGAGTTTGGCTGGGTGCTGGACAAAGCGGAGCAGCAGCTGACACAGGAGTCGATCCAAAAAGCCCGGGCGTTATCCGACAAGGAAGACGACCTCACAATCCTGAAGGAACTGCTGGCCAACCTGGAAACCGGTGCCGGCAAGTTGACGGCCGCCATGTTCAACCTGCCTAGTGGTGCCGGCTCACGAAACCCAGAGGATTCAGGAAGGGAAATGAGCAAAGACGACATCAACAGGCTGATCCAGACAGCGCTGGACTCTGAGGACAGCCCAAAGAGCTAGCGGCCATCCTTTAATCGCGGAGTTTGATACTTGAGCCAGAAGAGAGATTACTACGAGGTGCTCGGGGTTGCGCGCGAAGCCCCGGACCAGGAAATCAAGAGCGCCTATCGGAAGCTCGCCGTTAAATACCATCCCGATAAAAATCCGATGAGCAAAGAAGCCGAGGAGAAATTCAAGGAAGCGGCTGAGGCTTACAGCGTCCTCAGCGATCCCGACAAGCGCGCTCGCTACGATCGATTTGGCCATGCCGGCATGCAAGGCGGGTTCAGCGGCTTTGACCCTGCGACTTTCAGCGATTTCGGAGACATCCTCGGTGATTTCTTCGGCTTCGGCGATCTGTTCGGCACGGGCAGGCGCCGAGGGGGGCCCGAGCGGGGCGCAGATCTCCGCTACGATCTCAAGGTTTCGTTTCGCGACGCCGCCTTCGGCCTGAAGTCGAAGATCAAGATACCGCGCCAGGAGCACTGCAGCAGCTGCGGCGGAAGCGGGGCTGCCAAAGGCAAAGGACCGATCACTTGTCCGGCCTGCCAGGGCATGGGACAGGTGCGCTACCAGCAGGGCTTCTTTTCGATCAGCCGCACATGCGGTCAGTGCAATGGCGAGGGGCGCATCATCCGTGATCCATGCGAGACCTGTCACGGCCGCGGCCGGCTGCGTAAGGAAAAAGTTCTGGAACTCAAGATCCCGGCCGGTGTCGACAACGGCTCCCGGCTGCGCATTCAAGGCGAAGGGGAAGCCGGCGGGCGCGGCGGACCCGCCGGAGATCTGTATGTCGTCATTTACGTGGAAGAACATCCCTTCTTCCAGCGGCAAGGGAATAATATTTACTGTCAGATCCCGATCGGGATAACCCAGGCCGTGCTCGGCGCCGAAATCGCCGTTCCCACCCTGGAAGGCGAGGAGAAATTGAAGATCCCGGAAGGGACACAAAGCGGCACGGTCTTTCGCCTGCGCAACAAAGGCATTGTCAGCTTGAACGAGCGCGGGCGCGGAGATCAGTTTGTCACGGTAAATGTTGCTATCCCCTCCAAGTTGAGCAAGGAACAGCGACAGCTTTTCGAAAGTCTGGCCAAGCTGAACAAGGACGATGAGGTCTCACACGAACGCAACATCTTCGAGAAGGTAAAAGATATCTTCGGGTAGCGGATGCCCATGCCCCGAAGGCGGTTTTTCATTCCACAGGATAGAATCCAGGACGGCATCGCCGTCCTTACGCCCGATCAGGCTCATCACCTCCGCACTGTCCTGCGACTCCAGGCGGGGGAGGAGGTCGAGCTGTTCGATGGGGAAGGCCTCAGCTTTTCCGGGAAGATCGAGTACCAGGGTGCCAATACCCATATCGGTGCGCTCAAAAAACTCGAGCAAATCGAGGCGCGCAAGAGCACCCTTGTGCTTGCTTCCGCGCTGATCAAAGCGGACCGATTCGAATGGATGCTGCAGAAAGGGACCGAGCTGGGCGTGGATCAGTTCGTCCCCTTGTTGACGCGCTTTGCCGCGGTCCACATCCCGGGCGCGAGACTGGATGCCAGGCTCGAGCGCTGGCGGCGCATTGTTATGGAAGCCTCCAAACAAAGCCGACGTCTGACAGTGCCGAAAATCCATACGCCTCTCCCATGGGATGATTTTCTGGCTTCGCAGGAATATGCGGTCTACGCCAGATTTATGCTCTACGAGAAGGCATCCGAGCGCATCAGGGCGATTCCCTCGATCAAGGACTGCGTTTTGCTGTGCGTAGGTCCTGAAGGGGGATGGGAGGATTCGGAAGCCCAGGCAGCGGCGAACGCAGGATTCAAGCTAACCAGCATGGGATCAAGAATTCTCCGAGCGGAGACGGCAGCTCTTGCTGCAGTCTCCATCTTTCAATTTCTGCTGGACCAGCGATGAGCGCGCGATTAGTCGGCCGGAAAGAAAGCCACGTAGGAACACAACAATTAGATTTAACCTCCGAATTTCCAATCGGGGTTGATTTTTTTCAAAATCTCATTGGCTCCAGTCAAGTTCGTTGGTTTTTTCCCTTTCAACCGGATCTTAACAGCGAACTCCGGTGTTGCGCCGGCCAGTATTTTGGTCAGCGCGGGTGCGCCTTCCTCGACGAAATCCTGTAACTGGGCAAGGTCAAGAGCAGCTTCTGTTGTTTCATTTGCTCCCGTTGGAGGCGGCGTCGGGGGCGGTGTCGGAGTTCCCTTGGCCGGCAAGCGAAGTCCCCGCTCCGAGTCTGTGATCAACGACGTAAACTCAGATCCACCGCTCGATCTCACGAGAATGCCCTGGTTGATGGCCTCATTGAGCACATCAATGACCTGACGTGTCGGCCATGGCCTACCCTTTCGGATTTTGAGTTCAGAATATAGCTTCCCAACGGTGGTGCTTTCCGGGGTTCCGCTCCATGCAGATCCCAGAGCGCCGGGCAGGAGATCCATCGCC
This sequence comes from Acidobacteriota bacterium, assembly GCA_041501225.1. Lineage (GTDB taxonomy): Bacteria > Acidobacteriota > UBA6911 > UBA6911 > UBA6911 > JAFNAG01. The sequence continues at coordinate 23,541 of JBGQNR010000055.1, read as the reverse complement.
CGCAATCTCGTGGGCGGGCGCAGCAGATTCGCATCGGGATCCAATTGCAGATCCGTTGGTTTGTCACCTAATACGCTGTCATTTCCAAAGACAAGCCAGATCTCCCCTCGAGCTACGGCCTGGGCAACGGCTTGGTGGACGATCTTATAATCAGCATTCGGGATAGGGCGTTTCTCCGGAGGATATCCGGGCTGGGCTACCTCGTCGAATGCGTGTGCGCCGTCAAACCAGGAGCAAACATCCGATAGCTTCGCTGAGCTGTCATCAGTGGGCCAAAGTCCTGCAAGGGCCGCGGGCAATACCGCGGCCGGGTGGACCTTGTTCAGAGTAGCCTTTGCCGGCAGCCACACTTCGGCGTAATCTGCCCAGTCTACAATTCCCTCAATCGGAGAATGCCAGAACCAGTCCTCACCCCCTCCCGGCGGCAGATACCGCAGGGCCAACAGGCCACGCTTAACCGCATCTTCAATCGTATTGATTACGACTTGGCGGTTGACAAGCTTGGGCATATCCGGATATCGCCCGAAAGCGCCGTACAAATCTCGAACCCTAATACTGGGATCGCTGGGCGGCCATTTACTGAATGGCCCACCGGGAAGAAGGGTCTCAGGATTAATTTTCTCCCGATAAATGCGAAGGTCCTTTTCCCGCGTCAGCGTTGGGAACAACGCCTCGTTCCCCATCGTAAACTTTTTCTGTTGGGCGCTTCCTGCATTATCCAAGTGGATCACAAGTTCGAATGCACTCTTCACTGCGGTGAGAGCGGCCTTTTGAGCGTCTTTCTCGCGCCGGACGACAGTCTCTTTCTGTTCTGGTTCCAGATCTTTGTATGCCCCCGATTTCTTGATATCCCCCCACGCCATCCATGAAGCAATCGCCTGCTCAGCCTGGATCAATCCGGCAGCGCTGGGAATCACAACCAGCAACACATTTTGATACTGCCTTTGATCAGTAGGCGAGGCATGAGTCCGGAGAAACTCCAACGCATTTGCGTTTGGCGCACTGCCAGGCGTCCCAGCATATTCGGCGCCCAGGAGAACTAATCGGAAAGTGGTATCATCACCGACCTTCTCCGGCGCCGCCGGCAACAGATGGAATAAAACGCCTTCTTCCGTACATCCATCTCTCAGGGGCCGGCAATCTTTGACAAGGTCATCAAATTTTGCGCGGGCATTCTTAAGTGCATTGCGCTTATAGGTGTCGTGCATCTGGTTGAGGTTCGGCTTTGGTCCCAGGCGCCAGTAACGCGGGAGACCGCTCGCAGGATCCGTGCTTTCACACTCGGAGAGATACCAGGATGTCTTGGACCATTCAAGCAAACCGGCATTGAGCATGGCCGGCATATCGCAGCCGGCGCCCAACAGCCAGCGGAGGTCGCTCAGTTCAGCCTGCTCACCCATGGGTTGAGAAAAAACAAACGCTGCCGCGCAAGCAGCCTCAACCTCTCTCCCGACCAGCGTTGTGGTCTTCTGGGCCACAACAGCTCGTGGCAATTCTGTCCGGAGATTGCCCGGCCAGTTGGGCTTCTTCACATCATCCACCGAGTTCATGGCGTCGTTGGCCAGCTTTTGCAGAGCCGGACTAAGCTCGTCGCTGGCATCCGGACGGGATAGGAACACCTGCGTACTTATCAGCGGAGATTCATCCCATTCCTCCGCTTCACGAAGCGCCATGGAGAAGGTCTGCAGGATCCCACGTGTGCGCTGAAACTGCCGAAGCTCGGTCCATTTCCCGAAAAGCCGGTTGAGAAGGTCAGGATGAAACGGAAAGGCCTCCATCATCTCTTCCTTGCTATCAGGAACCTTCGCCCGCGCCGGCTCAACGGCTTGGAGTCGATGCCAGAAGGCCGTCACGTACTTGTCACACTCCGCCGTACCTTTCGGGAAAGACTCAAACATCCTCCGGCGTAACAGCTCCGCAAAATCCCCGCGATCAACGGGTGTTTGCACATCAGCCTGCCGATTGAGTCCACCATTGCAGCGTGCCAGGATCTCGGTCCCTACCTCGTCCCGTTTGGCAGGATCTGTGGCGAGGAGAGAAACGGCCATGCAGGACATCTTCGATCCTGCGGTTGCCTGGGATAAGGTCTGGAAAAAGTTCTTAAGTCGGTCATACCACACCGGTCCCTTGTCCTGTCGAGCACTGTCAGGGTCAGGGGATGCCGCTCCGTGCGCCCACATCAGAAACTCATCCAGGAGGATCAAAGCTCCTGTGCCCTCTTTCTCTACCTCCTCCAGGAGCTCCATCCATAGCGATTGTGCCGGCGGCTCATAGTAATCAGGTTCATCTTCACTACGCCGAAGGATGTCAATACCGCGCTGACCCAATAATTGCCATGCGATAAGGTTCCACGGCATGCGGAAATGTCTCGCCTCCCCCTCCGGCGATTTGACTAATCCGCCCGCTTTCCAGTCCACCTTATCGAAGGACACTGCCGCAATCCGGGCCGGTGGCGGATCGGGCATTTTTGCCGCAGCCAGGATTTCAGCCACGGCGGGATGTTGCTTCGGCAGCTTCGATCCGAGCGTAAAGAGGTAATACAATGCCCCAAGAGCGTGAGTCTTGCCGCCGCCGAATGTCTGAGCAATATTAACCAGGCTTACGCCTTCCTTACGGCCGGCCAAGCGCGCCAATATCCCGGAACAGAATTTGCGAAGGTTTTCCGTAGCATAGGTAATCGCAAAGAACTGGTCAGGATCGCAGTAGAATGGGCCACCGCTGTCCGGGCGATTGACGATCAGGAAGAGATCAACTGCAAAATCCTCCTGCTTTAACTCCCGCTCGCGTATTTCTCTCCGTAGGGTGCAGGCTTTCTTCCAGGGATATATTACAGACGGTTTCGATTTGCTCATGAATTTGCCTCACCTGTAACGATGCCGTATTCGAAAAGGGGCGTTTCACAGACTTCATCATCTTTAACAACTACGATGCGGTTCATCTTGAGTTGGCTGGCAAGGGATTCTACCAGCCGCTGCTCCTCGGGCTGATGATCATGGAGCGCGAGTTCCCGGACAGCCTGGAGAAGTCGCGGGAAGGCCGGATCTCCCTTCAGTCCCCAGCCATCATAAGCCGACTGCACATCGCTGCCACGATTTTGTCGCAACAGACTCATCAACCGGTGGAGCTTATCAATGAGCGGCGCGGATTGATTTTGCCGGTCCTCACCCAGGTGTTCGTCTTTGAGACGTTCCTCCCAAGGCAAGAGACGATACTTGTCAGCCTTCGCACTGGAGTTCAGGATTTCGCCGGCCTCGTCATCATCCTCTTCTTCCCCGGATGTTCGGTTCTCTGCGCGCCGGCCTTTTTTATTCTTGCCCCCCTGCTCGATGATATGCCAGACCAACTGCAATTCACGGTCGGTTTTTCCACACGCGTTTGCGTAGAGGATGCACACTCCGGCCAGAACAGGATCGAATCCGAAAGCCGCTCGGTGGAGCAGGTAATATTGTGTCACGGGATCCAGAACAACAGTGACAGTACCGGCCTGCTGTTGAAGATCGTCAAATCCCTTGAGTGCCCCCAGGGAGAAGTGAAGAACAAGCTTGCGAACTTCATCCAGGAAGCCTTTAACGTCTAAATAGCCGCCGCCTGTCCTCTTAACGTATGGATGAATGCTGTAAGCCGCGAGGGCCGGCCCAAGGGCAGCCCAGAGAAAGTCTGCTCCGTGCACGTTCAGATCGAAGAAATAATGCAGGATGTTCCTGCCTCCAAGTTCATCGCGAGGATCGAAGAGAATCGATCGCATCTTTGCCAGAACCGGCTCTTCCCATCCTGGCTGTGCCGAGGATTCACGCTTACGGCAAACTATCCATACAGAGGTGGAAAGATTCGCGCGCTTCTGCGTAACCTTGTTGACCATTTCAGTCTGGATCGGCCAGCTCGCCGTCACCATCGCTCCGGACCGAATGAGCGCCGCTATGAGACTCTGCCATGCATCCACTTCTTTATTGGCGAAAACCACTACCATTCGACCATCGTCTTTGAGCGCGGAAAGGCTTCTAGCAAATGCTTTGGCCATCCCATCTTCGTAAACCTGGCGCGATTTGTGCGCGTCTCCTCCATGACGAGAGTCGTCATCAATCAACTCCCCATCCTCCTTGCTCGTGTCCCATGCAGGTGAAGGTCGTTCGTAGACTTCACGAAACTCAGGGCTAAAGTCTGCGATGATCCGCTTTTGCCAAATGCGGAAATAATTCATCAGGTCTGAGTATGGTATGGCGTCATAATAGGGCGGATCCGTGAAACAAAGGTCCTGTGCATCGAGTTCTCCGGCAAGGCTGCTCACACATCGAATTGTGGGCGCATCAGGAGTTGGAACACAGGCTCGGATGAATGCTCCGATGGCATCACTTACAGCGCGGATCCCGCCGGCATAGTACCGATCGCGTTCTGAAAGGGGATTTGCCTCCGCGAAATCCCACACTATCGGCAGCTTATAACCGGCAATTGTATGCTTAACTTCACCATCAGAAGGTTCCCAGCTACATTGCATGCTACAATAGTCAATAAACCGTCCGAAAATAACCGTAAGGTAAACAGCGAGCGCCTCGGCATTTTCTGGATCGGCAATTCTGATTGCGTTAATAGCATCTCGTGTATGCTTCAGAAAAACGCCTCCAGCCAAAAATTGGCGAGAAGTGAAAAGTTCTCGCCACTTCATGATTCCGTAGTTCTGAACCGCGAAGGCGCGAGATGCCCTCTTACCACCTCCCTTCGGAGTGTCTTCATCCGGGATGCCATAGGGAACACTTCCAAAAACATCTTCGATCACCTCAATTTCGATGTTAGCCTGTTTAATTTCTTCCTCTGTGGGCACTCTATAGGTCTTCACGGCTTTCTTCTTGCCAGGAAGGATTGCCTCTACGCAAACAGCGGTCATTTGGATGTCCATTAGCCCCCTCCGAGCTTGATCACGAATTTCCTCCATGGTCAGAGCTAAAAGGTCAGGCCGGCCCTTTTCGAATGGACTCCAAATACCAGCATCACTTTTGGTCCCTTTTTTGAGAAATTCCTCCAACGTGTTTGGCGTTACACCCCACTTAGTCAATTGAGGATAGTCCTCGATCACGCCGGCACGTCGCTCCAGAGTCGATAGATTCTCTTCCGTCAAAAGCTTGAAAGTGACAATCTTTTTCCCCATGTCAGGGATGGGCAAGAGCGCACTCCGATTGCCCTTCTTACGACAAAGCATGAAGGTCTTAAGGATGGGGATCCGGCCTTCGGTCTGAATATCCCGAACGGTCCGTGCCCAGAGATAAGCAATAGTTGGCTCGCCGTTGACAACCAGATAGTACTTGGCCAATTCGGCCCGGGCTCTTTCCAAGACCCATTGCCCCCATGCCCGTACATGCCAGCAAAGATCGCCCTCGAGAATTTCCTTGAAAGTCTTTTGGAGAGGATCAGTGAAATGGGACTTTCTCGCACGCCGCCGCCGGCTGCCGGTGTGGAAGTCCTCCAGGAAATCCCCCCACTCCCTCACAAATGCAGGGAGTGGCCATTTTTTGCCGGCATATTTCTGAGGATACTCAAGAGTTCCCTTTAGGAGCAGCCATGCCACAGGATTTAGATCCGAGGCAGACGCATGGCATCCCAACCACATGGCCTCGAGAGGAATGGAACCACCCCCAGCAAAGGGATCAAATACCTGGGGCGCCCTGCCCTCATGAGCGTCACGAATTGCCACACGGAGTTTGTCCATCGTCTCGCTATTTTCGGAGTTCCATGCCAGCACACCACCGTGGATAACGGATTTCTCTTCCAGAATAAGATTTCCGTCATCATCCTTTGATTCCTGCAGCTCGACCTTTACTTCACCGCCAATTGCTTTAAGAAGTTCGGCCCGTTTTGCGGAATCACCCGGATCGGGAAGCAGCGTAGCCAACAAGGCAGCGCGACAGGCTGCAAGCGGCCTGCGCGCAGGCCAAACGTGGAAGGTGGAGATGTATCCTCCCGACCGCACGTTTTTCTCCCGCGGCGACAGAATCGACGCCTGTTCCATTGGCATCAGCACTTCAATTAGACGAGAACGGTCACTCATGATTTAGCTTCCCATAAGGCTGTCGCTGATCCGTGGTCATAGCGCCCATTCTGCCTTTAGAAATTGGCACAACAGCTTGTGGATTAGGCGGGAATTCATAATTCTCACCTTCGTCTAAAACACTCTGTGCCACATGGTCACCACGATGCCGGTTTCGAAATCGTTCCATGAACATCCGTCAGCGTCGCCGGGAACTGGCTCGCCGCCAAAACTCCTTTGCGAATGTGTTTGTAGAATGTCGCCTGTTTAAGGAGAACTCGGCAGTCCATTTTCTGGGGGTTGAGGACGCCCACCGGTTTCTTCAACTCGGTCATTACAATCTCGATGGGTGCCAGAAGGTCCGAATCGCCGCTGACCACAACGGCGCATTCGTAGCGGTCGTTGAATCCATCCCATAAGAGATGAGTGGCGAGGTTGACATCGGATCCTTTCTCCTCTGTCTTGATGACGTCCACATACGGATTCTGCCCCGGCCCCGGCTTCGCGAGCGGCATTCTCACCGCATGTGACAAAAAGTGGCCGTAGAAGATTTCCAGATTTGGAATTGTCCGGAGCGCTCTTAGGTAAACTTGCTGGCGGAGAGACTGGTCAGGATCTGATGGCCGGGCGACCACGCGGGTAGTGAAATACTTGATTTTCTCGATTTGGTGCATGGGCACCCGCAGCTGGCACAACTTATGCAAATTCAGCCACTTGTACGGCGTGCCCTTGCAGCATCCGAAGTAGAGGTTGAAGGCGTCCACGTAGACAAATGTCTTCATGGGCACCCCCAAAATGAACAGGGGCCGTTCCTTTCGAAACGGCCCCGCGCCCCTTCGCCGAAGCTATCGGGGGTGGTAGAAAGCCCATTATTACCCCTACCATGCTCTATCGTCAAGTATTCTTCCGGTCTTTTCATTTCAGCAGGATTTGAAATTGGCCGCGCTTGGGTATCAGTCATGCTCTGCCTCCCGGAGGATATCCCCGAAGTTGACCGTGAATCCCTGCCTCGATTTCACGGCCAGTTTGAAGGCTGGATCCTGCACTCGATAGAGCACCGGATTCTTGGCGCAATCCACGACCACATAAAGCCAGTATCGATCGCGGACGTTAACAGCAGTAGGCCATTCATTTTCCGTCAGGTGGATCAGCCCCCGGCCAGCTCTGCCTTTGACCTCGATTGCAACGACTTCACCATTTGCACGATGGCTTTCCAAATCGTAGCCTTTGGCAAGGTGAGGCGCGGAAACATCGATAACCCGGGCATTGTATCTGTCGACTTCAAAATTCCGCGCAATGCGTACCGCGATGGCTTCAATATTCCGGTCATAGGCTTCCAGAGCCTCCGGGCTGTCATCCGGAATCACCAGTCCGACCGCCACGCGATCGAAGGAAACGATGTCAAGCAGGTCGGCGCGTCGTTGCTCACGGAGAAGTAATGAAGCCCTCTCCTCCTGCAATCGCGCCTGGTCATCCTTCACCTCAGCCAGTCGGGCCGCCGCAATTGTGTCACCCTCACGTACCTTTCGTGAAAATTCCGACCGCTGCTCCGCCAATTGCGCTGCTCTAAGATCGAAACCCCTTGAAAGGTCTTCCATGCGCGCTTCAGATTCAGCCCGCATGGCAGTTTTTACCTGTTGCAGAAACTGTGATTCGGCCACGGCACGAGCATGACGATCGCATCGCTGGACCTGTTCATCCGGGCTGCGAAGCAAGCGGTTTGCCTTCCAGAGGCTGGATTTTGGGGCGGCCTGGAGCGCAAGCAAATGGTTGGGGGCGCAGACTGCGAATTGACCTTCCTCATCCCACCGTATAGCAAGGAGACGCCGTTCAAGCAGGTTGCGCGTCCGGGCGCGCTCATCGACATCTTTCAGGTCGGCCAGCTCACCGATCTGGCAGGCATAAAACGCCACGCCATAAGGCTTGTCCGTCGTGGGGTCGAGATATATGCCACCACGCTGCGTGTCCAGCCGGAAGCGCCGGATTACCTCCTCACACAATCCTTCGAAAAAAGGGTCGCCGGGGCGGAGGAAATGAACACGGGCTCCAGCTCCTTCACCAGAGGGAGGATCGCGACGCACGGACCAATGATCTGGCAGTCCATCAAGCAGACGGGAAGAAATGCGTTGGATCCAGGGGTTGCCCTGAGTAAAAGATACGGAGGCTGATTGGCTCAGGTCGCCTCGAAGCGCAAACCCCATGGGTTCCGCACACTTCTCAATGAAGTTCTGGACATAGGCAGGTAGAAGGTGCGAGAAATTCTCCACATCCAGCTCGGATTGCAGTTGCCCGATGCGCCGCCCGACATCTCCAAATCGTGATGCCTGGCGGCGCATTTTTTCCACTGCTTCGCGAAGCTTCTGCGTGGCAAGCCAGGCATCGAGCTGTCTTTTCCATTGCTCAGACTCGGGATTAATCAATTTGTCCAGCAACAGATCCCGTATTGATGTTTCCGGAAGCTGCTGCCCGATCACGTCGAAAACCTTGTCTGTGCTAAGGGCCCGGCGGGCTTCCTCGAGCTTTTCGAGAAGCACAGAGAGCACATCGCCTTCACGCGTATTCTGGGCCACTAGGTTGAAGATTCGGACCTCCGAGTGTTGCTGGCCGAAACGGTGGAGCCGGCCCATCCGCTGTTCGAGCCTTGCCGGATTCCAAGGGATGTCATAATTCACCATTATCCAGGCGAACTGGAGGTTAATCCCTTCGCCCGCCGCATCAGTCGCCAGCATCAGGTTTGCGCTATTAGATGGCGGATCGAGGCGAGCCAGATCTTCTGGCCGCATCAAATGTGACCGGAGTTCGATGGGCATGAAAAATGCTCGTTGACGCTCACGCTCGATAGCATCCATGCCACCATGAATAATGGCGACGCGATCGGTATACCCCATGCCGGAAAACTGGGCTTGGAGATAGCAGAGGGTGTCACGGTGCTCGGTGAAAACGAGGACCTTCTCCCGGTGATATTCTGGAGAGTCAAGCAACTCCCGAAGCTTGGCAAACTTTGCGTCCTCCTTCACCTGCCTTCCAAGACTCAGGACCCCATCAATTAGCAGCAGCTCTTGCTGGATCTGCATAGCGGTTCTTGGTCGCATCGCCGAGAGGACTTGTTCCTCCAGTTTCTCCCCGCTTTCCGAACCCTCATCCGTCGGCTCGCTATCGTCTGCCGTCGCGGCATCGATTTGTGCAATTAATCGATCGAGCTCAGTTTGTGGAATTGACAGGCTGGTGTCCTGTTGGGCCTGACGCTTCTCCTTTATCCGACGCAGGGACTCCATGAGTGCGAAAGTTGAACTTGCCAGGCGACGCTGCAAAACGGCCACGACCATTGCGGCCGCATTCCGGTTTAGGGCCCGATTGTTTTCATAGCTCCATTTCAGATAATCGGTGGCAGCATCATAAAAGGATCGTTCCTCTGTGGTCAGGTCAACCGGAATCGTTTGTGTAAGGCGTGGTTTGTAGATAGGCTGTCCGTCGTAGGTTACCATCTCCTCCTTCAGACGGCGGAGGAAGTACCGATCCCGCTTTTCATCCGGCAGTGAACGGATGGCCTCGGGAGTTGAGAATATCGCGTGATCTAGGATGCGCCACAGAGCGAAGTAGGGAAATCCCTTCCCCATGTGAGGCGTAGCCGTCAAGAGCATGAGATTTGGGATTCGCCGGGAAAGGGCTTCAGCCAGTTGATAACGCAGTGTCTTGCTGTCTCGACGGTTTGGATCAGACCAGGAAAGTTTATGTGCCTCATCGAAAACCACCAGGTCGAAGGCCTGGCTGCCGCCGGCAGCAAGGCGCTCGCGGATAGCAGGTGTGGCTGCCGTATCGACACTTATAATCACAAAGCCCAGGTCAGAATCGCTGAGCGGATCGCGGTCGCGATAATCGATTCCCCTGAGAATGGTAAAGTTGAGTTCAAAGAAGAATCTGAGCTCACGTTGCCAGTTGTAAACTAGGCCAGCCGGACAGCAGATCAAAACACGCTTGATACGGCCACGATTAAGCATTTCCAGGATATAAAGGCCGGCCATGATGGTCTTCCCGGCGCCTGCGTCATCCGCCAGAAGAAATCGCAGCGGCGATTGGGGAATCAGGTTTTCATATACAGCTATTCTTTGGTGCGGTAGAGGTACGACCCGCGACAGCTCCAGTCCATAGGCCTTGTTAAACAGGTGTCCATTCCGAAGTCGAAACGAGTCCACTACAAGCTTGATCGCTTCGGGATCACCTTCGAAATCCAGTTGCGGGAGACTCTCCCGGATGACAATTTGCTCCACCGAAGAAAGTTCCCCTTCGTGATATTCGGATTGTAGTTCACGAATGCGGGCGAGACGATCCGGCTGTGGGGCATTCCTGCCCTTCTCCCATCGATTTACTGCCGCGAAAGAAACGCCAAGTTTTGCAGCGAACTCCTGCTGTGTCAGCCCCATCGCCTTTCGCAATTTCAATATTTCCTTGGCATCCATGACTTGAATTAAAGCACATCACGACAGAGGATGCAAGAAAAATATAACATATGTTATATAACAAATATTTTTAATAATATCAATACTCCTTCCCCCAAAGCATTTCCCTATACTGCGAACCGAATTCAGGACGTACTACTTTTTCAGACTCAATCGAATCTATAGTCTCAACGGTAACAACTATAGTTACAATGGTTAGCAGGCTAGCATAGGGGGCGCGCTTATCAGAGCCGCAACAGCGGCGTTGGTCTCAGTGTTCCTCCCTCGACAAAGCGCCTTGATCGTCATGAGGAGCTTATTGGCTGCCTGCGAATTTCAGATTGGAGTGCGGTGGCTTTGATTGTAGAATGACCCAGTTTTCAGCAGGTCTGAATTCTGCGAGCCAAAATTCAAAATCGAGGGGTGGCAAGTGAAGAATTGGAGAATGGTTTTCATTGCGGTTTTTATGGCGACTCCCCTCTGGGCTCAGGATGGGGCGCGAGCAATCAAGACCGAGAGCGCTGAACTCGTTGCTGTCGGACGGATCCAGGCGGACATTGGTGTCGAGTTCCTGCATCGGGCGCGCTATTCGTTGTCCGGATTGGAAGGAGACCTCTTGCGTCTGGGGATCACGAACCTTCGCATCGGTGTGGGAGATTATGCCGAATTCCTGCTCTCCGGTGTCGGCAGGGATTACCTCACCATCAACAAACGTTATCCCGCCATCATTCCCCCCACAATCTCCGGAGACACAACCAGCGATTTCGGCGACCTGATAATCGGCGCCAAGCTGAAATTGGTGCCCGAGAAGGGTACCCGCCCGGCAATCTCTTTCAAGTTTGCGGTGCAACTCCCGAATGCATCCAACGAGAGGGGCCTGGGAAACGACGAAACGGAATTCTTTTCCAGCCTGCTGCTCTCCAAACATCTAGGCCGGGCGCAGATCTCGGGGAACCTTGGACTGGCGATCCTCGGATCCCCCGTGCAGGCAAATTCACAAGCCGATATGCTGACCTATGGGTTCAGCTTCGTCCTCCCCGTGCATCAAAGGCTGGAGTTGGTTGGAGAATTGTCCGGGCGGCAGGGGCCTGTGCGCCTGGGCAACGAAAACCTGTCGCAGGCGCAAATGGGAGCCCGCATCCGGGCCGGAGGATTGCGGTGGGACGTCGCCGGCATCGTGGGATTCAAGGAATTTAACCCGCGCTCCGGCCTGGCCGTAGGTGTAACATTTGATTTTCAGGCCTTTCACAAAAAGCGGAGTCCGGTGACGATCCCGTCGGAGAAGCCACCGGTCAAAAAATGAAGCATGACCGCCGCCGGAGCCGATTTTTTCTGCTTCCGCTGCTAAACCTGATTTCCTCAGTTGCGTTCTCCAAAAATGGCGGTGCCAATGCGCACGATAGTGGCGCCTTCCTGTATGGCAACATCGAAGTCGTGACTCATTCCCATGGAAAGCTCGCCGCGGCCGAGGCAGCCCGGCTGCTCCTGCTCGAGCGCATGGCGCAGTTCGCGCAGGGCTCTGAAATAAGGACGAGTGAGTTCAGGATCCTCAAAGAACGGAGGGATGGTCATGAGGCCGGCCAACGACAGACCACCAAAAGCCGAGATCGCGGCGACCATGTCAGCCACCTGGCTCTGTTCGGCGCCGAACTTGGTTTCCTCATGCCCCAAATCCACCTGGATAAGGACCGAAAGCGTCTTCCCGATAGCTAGGGCAGCCTGACTGAGTTTTCCGGCCAGCTTGATGCTGTCGACGGAATGGATCACATCGAAGAGTTCAGCGGCGCGCTGGGCCTTGTTCGATTGCATGTGGCCAATCATGTGCCAGGTGAGGTTCGGCACAAGCTGCAAGAGAGGTATTTTGGATTCTGCTTCCTGCACCCGGTTTTCAGCAAACTGATTCTGTCCTGCCGACACGGCAGCGAGGATACTTTCCTTAGGAACGGTCTTGCTTACAGCCACAAGCGTGATTGCTTCGGCCTTCCGCCCGCATGCCGCAGCAGCTGCCGCGATATCCCGCCGAACTCCAGCGATGTTCTCCGCGATCCCGTTCATTCGAGGGCCCTGTAAGCCGGAGTGATCATGGATCGTGGAGTGGCAGCCTGCCACTCCACACTCACGACTGATCACTTGTTTGGCGCGCTGCTGTTTGCTACTCTCCCTGCGGCGCCGCAATACCGAGGGAATTCTAGATGCAAATCCTATCTCAAGCAAGAACGGGCCATGTTTATTACATTTGAAGGAATCGAAGGGTCCGGCAAGAGCGTGCAAATCGCTCGGGCCGAGGCATATCTCGTCCGCGCCGGCGTACCCTGCCTGCGGTCGCGCGAACCGGGCGGGACCGCGTTTGGCGCGGCTGTGCGTCAGGTGCTGCTGCATGCGGCTGGCCCGCAACGCGAGTCGGTGGCCGAATTGCTGCTCTATCTGGCCGACCGCTATCAGCACCTGCACGAGCTGATCGAGCCGGCTCTGCGTCGCGGCGTCACCGTGCTATCGGACCGCTACCATGATGCAACGCGGGCGTATCAAGGCGCGGCCCGGCGCATCCCCGCGGCATTGATCGAGGATCTGAGGCAACGGTTGGCGATCCGTGAGCCGGACCACACGATCCTTCTCGATCTGGCGCCGGAAATGGGGCTCGATCGTGCCCGTGGCCGCAACCAGGCCAGCGGTTCTGCCGGGGACGAAGGGAGGTTTGAAGCTGAGGATCTGTCCTTTCACAGAGATGTGCGCGCAGCCTATCTTGCGCTGGCTCGCTCGGCGCCCGGTCGCATCAGCATCGTCGACGCATCGGGAACGCCCGACCAGGTGTTCCAGCGCATCGAACCACTGCTTGCGGCATGGTTCGGCTTGGCTTAGTCCGAGGATCCGATGAACAGCCCCTTGACGTTCCATTCATTCATCGGCAATAGGTGCGTGGTCGAAATCCTGCGGCGCGCTGTCGATCAAGGCCGCCTGCCGCATGCGCTGATCTTCGCCGGCCCATCGGGGATCGGGAAACGCACGCTGGCGCTGCTCCTGGCACAACATCTGAATTGTCTGCAGCCAAAAAACTCTGAGGCCTGCAACACCTGCACCAGCTGTCGCAAAATCATCGGCGCGATGCACCCGGACGTCAGGGTGATCGAACGGGATGGGGCTTACATCAAGATCGACCAGTTGCGGGACTTGATCAATGAGATCGCTTATCAGCCCTTTGAGGGGCGCTACCGGGTGGCCATTCTCGATGGCGCCGAGCAAATGCGCGTGGAAGCGGCCAACTGCCTTTTGAAGACGCTCGAAGAACCCGCCAGCCGCTCCATTCTCATTCTGGTTACTCCAAAGCCTTACCTGCTTCTGAGGACCATCCGCTCGCGCGCCCGAATGCTGCAGTTCGGCCTGATCGAGGAGGCGGATATCGAAGCATATTTGACCATCCGCGAGGGTCGAAGCCCCGAAGATGCCCGCCTGGCTGCGGTTTTAAGCAATGGCAGCCTTGGCGCTGCACTGGCCTTCGATGCCGAGCGCAACCGCGATATGCGACAGCAAGCGCTCCGCTTCGTCACTCTGCTGCTCGGCAACGGGCGCTTCACCCAGGCAAGCGCGTTGGCGGCGAGCGTCGTCAGAGAAAAGGAGTTGTTTCAACCTTGGGTCGAAATCACGGCCACGCTGTTGCAGGACATTTACTACGCCCAGGTGGCACCCGCAAGGATGAGCCAGCTCGACATTGCCGGGGAATTGACCAGTCTGGCGCAATCGGCGTCGCATGCCGCTGTGGTCTCAGCGATCGAGGCAGTCAAGAATCTCAAGGCTGCGCTGCAGCAAAACGTCAATCGCCAGCTCGCCCTGGAAACGCTGTTCCTGGCCGAAAGCGCCGCGGTACGGAGGTCGTGAGCCTGAGTGAGAGTTCGTTATCCTCCTCACTCAGAACTCATCACTTGCTCTTTTCGAGACGGGAAGTGCGCAGTTTGAAATCCGAAGCTTTGGATGAATCGGGGTATTTGGTGAGGAACTCCTTGTAGACCGCTACGGCTTTAGCTTTATCTCCTTTCTTCTCGTAGGCGCGGCCCAGGGCATCATAGGCTGCGACCAGGCTTGGCTGATATTCAATCGCATCCTGAAAGCGTGAAATGGCGCCTCCGTAATTGCCCTTCTTGAAGTAAGAATATCCGATCTTGAGATTCTGCTCCGCAAGAAGAGGATTGTATTCCTTCTTGATTACGGCTTCAGCCTCGGTCTTCCCTTCTGCGACGCCCGTGTCGCGGATAAGGCCGGGTGGCTTCTTGGGGGGCGCCTGCTGGATGAATCCTGCGCCCGCCAGTGCGAGCAGGACCAGTAGCAGGCGGGCCAGGAATCTCTCAGCGCGCAGCATGATTCACCTCCTAATTCCAGACGGCTTCGATGGACCCTAAGTTTCGGGATATCAAAGCATCACAAAATTTAACGAATTACTTTTCTCTTGTCAAAAATCCGTCCGTACGATAATATTTTTTTAAATTCGGCATTTCAAAAAAGCCCAATCGCAATTGAATCCATAAGGCGAAGCAGCGCTTAGATCTGAAAGGTACGCAAGACTGAGCCGGGTTTCATTATAGTCTCCATGGGAGAGAGTATTCATGGTAAATCGCAAGCTGATCCGTCCGAGTCTGTCTGAGATCAAGGATCAGATGCCCCGATATAGTGCCGCACCTCGCAAGCGTGTGCCCCCCGAAGTGACGAACGCGGAGAATTATTACTATATCAAGCAAATGGCGGCCAAGACGCCGATGGTCGTCAAGCTCGTGGATGGGGAAGAGATCCGCGGGGCGATCGAATGGTATGATCGAAGCTGCATCAAGGTTCACCGGCAAGACGGGCCCAATCTTCTGATTCTCAAGCATGTGATCAAGTACATGTACAAGCAGAATGAAGATCACGAGGCCGATCATGAGCCTGATGAAATAGATTTGGAGCAGGATGTCTGAACGTAGAAAAGGGAACACTCCGATTTTCCAGTTCGCGACCGGCGCATCGCGTGGGCGCAGTGGAAAAGCGGAATGTTCCCTTTTGGCGTTTTCTCACTGACCCTAGTGTCCGCCCGTGACTGACGCGCCCGTATACACACTCCCACAACTTGGCATCACCACCGGAGATCCTGCCGGCATCGGTCCCGAAGTGTCGCTGCGAGCCGCTTTTGACCCTGGATTGCCCAGCTTCTGCGGCTTGATACTCTTTGGTGATGTCGAAATTCTGCGCAGCCGGGCCTCGAGCCTCGGTTTCTCCTGGGATTTTGAATTGGTCACCCCGGAGGCTTTGGACGGGACGGAACCGTTGCCGGAGCGCGGCGTCGTGCACGTTCCCGCACGGCGTGAACACATCACCCTTGGCTCGGGCTCCCGAGCCAGCGGGGAAGCGGCCGCGCAAAACATTGTGGCCTGCGCCCGCGCCTGCCGCAGTGGCCGCCTGCACGCCATGGTTACGGCCCCGCTGAACAAGAAATTCTTCAACGAAGCAGGTTATCCTTTTCCGGGACACACGGAGTTTCTGGCGCACTTGTCTGGAGCGCCGCGCTTCGCGATGGCATTCCTGACCGATCGCCTCAAAGTCGTGCTGGTGACGATTCATCTTCCTATGCGTGCAGCCATCGAGGCCATAACCATGGCAGCTATTCTCGAAAAGCTGGAGATTCTGCTCGAAGAATTCCCCCGCCTGGGGCTTCCATGCCGGAAGATTGCGGTGGCGGGATTGAATCCGCATGCCGGGGAGGCGGGCCTGCTGGGAAGGGAGGAAATCGAGCAGATCGCTCCTGCCCTTGCGCAGGCACGCACGCGCTACCCGGACGTCGGCATTGAGGGGCCCATTCCGGCGGACACGCTCTTCTATCGTGCAGCGCAAGGGGAATTCGATGCGGTGGTGGCCCTCTACCACGATCAAGGGCTGGTGCCAATCAAACTTCTCGGCTTCGGGGAAGCCGTGAATGTGACATTAGGTCTGCCCTTCATCCGCACATCGGTAGATCACGGAACGGCATACGAAATTGCAGGGCAAGGGTGCGCGCGCCCGGAAAGCATGCTCTCCGCCATACGCTGGGCGCTCCGGCTTTCCAAGTGCTGAGCACCGAGTAATCTTCACGGATATTGAATACTGATCATTAGCTGCTCAGTACTCAGTACTTTTTGGGAGGGACCCTGCTGATTTTTTCCGAAACCCGCTTGACTTCGTCCCTGATCAGAGGGTTCTCCGGGCAATCGCGCGCCATCTCCTTCAGCAGCACGAGCGCCTGTTGAGGTTGCTTTTCTCTCAGATAAATCACCGACAGGAGGATCTTGGCGAACGGCGGATAAAAGCGCCCGCATTCAATCACTTTCTTCAGGTCCATGATCGCCTTCTGCTTGCTCCCTTCGATCTGATCGAAGTGGATTAGCAGCCGGAAGAAGAAATTCAGGTTGCTGACCACATATTCCACCGATCCCAGCGTCATATTGGCATCGCAGAAGGGTGGGTTCAGGGCCAGGAGTTTGCGCGCGTACTGTTGGGCTTCCTTGGACAGCGAGTAAGTCCGGAAGTACCTCTTTTCTACAATGCCCACGTAGTCGGTTTCCACCGCCGTCGCCATCAGCAGGGCAAACATCGCCTCGCGATCCTGCTGGTTGGCGGCTAATCGTTCCTGTGCCCGCTTTCTTGCCTCCGCTGTCACTCTAAACAATTCCACGCGCGCAGCCGGATCAGGTTTCACCCTCTTCCTGTCGGTGACCTTGTCGTCATCGGCGAAGAAATCCATTTCCAGGATCTTCATGCGGTGAAACTCGGAAAACAGGTACGCGGCGCTGCGCACAGAATAGACCAAAGGGCTGTCCGGGTGGGCACGCTGCTCGGCGTCGAGGATGGCGTACGCCCCTGGGAAGTCGAAGTTGTAGATTCGGTTGAATGCCCGGTCCAATCCGGTTGGGGGCGGGACGCTTTGCGCGCGCCCCGCTGATCCGATCACAACGAGCCAGGTCACGATCCAAATTAGATTTTTCATGGCCTACTTCGAATACCCAATCACGGCCCCTGCGGCGGCTTGAGAATCTGGCTTTGCGCGGGCTGATTATTCGAATTCTTCAGTCGCGCGCGGAGCGCATCTTTCCAAAGCCCTGGGGGCGACAACTCTGCTCCGGCTCACGCTCACCGGTGGCCGAGAGCGAGCTGGGTGATGCGCAATATTATCGTCTTACAGCACGGCGTTTCGAACTGACGCTCGCCTATCGATTCTGAAGCATGGGTCCAAGCAGGCCAAACAAACACGAAAAACACGAAATCACTTTCGCGTGTTTCGTGGCTCCGAGTTTTGCTCGCGGCTTTGCCGCGCCATGTATTTCGCGGTCGTCAGGTGAGCAGGTGGATTAGGGCGCGGACGCCGAAACCGGTTGCTCCCTTGGCTGCAAAGGGCTGGCCGTCATGGTCGAGGTCCACACCCGCAATATCAAGGTGCACCCAGGGAGTGTCCTCGACGAACTCCTGCAGAAATTTGGCGGCGGTAATGGCGCCGCCATAGCGATTTCCGACGTTCTTCATATCGGCAATCTGGCTGCGGATGGCCTTCCGGTAGTCATCGTCAATGGGAAGTTGCCAAAAGCGCTCGCCGGTGAACCTGGCGTCGCACTTGAGACGCTTGATGATCTCCTGATCAGTTCCCATCATGCCTGCATTGACGTGTCCGAGAGCGGTCACGATTGCTGCCGTCAGTGTAGCGATGTCGATCAGACGCGTGGCTCCGAGCGTGCGGGCATACGCAAGTGCGTCGGCGAGAATGAGCCGGCCTTCCGCATCGGTGTTGATGATCTCGATCGTTTTCCCGAGGTAGGATTTCACGATGTCCCCCGGCTTGGTGGCCTTGCCGCTTGGCAGATTTTCCACCGCCGGTATGAGTCCCATGACCGCATGCCGGGAACCAAGTTCCGCCAGCGCGGCCATCGTCGCGAGCACGGCTGCGCCCCCCGCCATGTCGGCCTTCATGTCTTCCATCTTGTCCGAGGGCTTGAGTGAAATCCCGCCGCTGTCGAAGGTGACGCCCTTGCCGACCAGGGCGAAAAACGGAGCGCCTTTCTTGATCTTCTGCCCCGATAAGCGCAGGACGATCAGCTTGGGAGGCTGCTCGCTGCCCTGGCTGACCGCGAGCAGGGCATTCATCCCCAGTCGCTCCATTTCATCACGTTCCATGATCTGGACCTCGAGCCCCACTCTCGCTCCCACCGCCAGCGCCTGCTCCGCGAGCCGGCCTGGAGTAAGGACATTGGCCGGTTCATTCCCCAACGTGCGCGCGAGATTGACGGCATCGCCGACGATCATGCCGCGCCGGATGCCCTCCTCCGCCTCGTGCCGTCTGATCTTGCCCGCGCTGAGGAGCACGAGTTCTTCCACCTCTCTCGATTCCACATCGCGGGTCTTATAAATCTCGGATTCATAGTTGCCGTGCAATGCTCCTTCCGCTGCTGTCCGCGCGGACTCCGCCGCCGGAAAGCCGCCGCACATGAGCAGAGCGATGCTCTTGCAGCGCGCCTGGCGCGAGCTCCTGAGGGCCGTGCCGGCCACTTCCCTGAGACGTGCCAGGTTGAACTCCGTCTCCTTGCCGGCGCCTACCAGGAGCAGGCGCTGCGCCTTCAACCGAGCAGGGCGATGAATGAGACAGGTGCGATACAGCTCGGGCTTGAACTCGCCGGTCGAGAGCACGGAAGCGACCAGGCCTCGCGTTAATTTATCCAGCGCTTTGATGAGAGGGGTGCCGGCCTGGTTCTCAAAAACGGGAAAGGCGAGCAGGTCGCAGGCAACATCGGCATAACTTCGGGTCTGGAGCTCGATTTGCATTAATGTCTCCGGTTTCTGTCAAACGTGGGCATTGGCCTACTCATCGGCGCTGCTTCACGGCAGCTCTGGTTTCCCGGTCCACTTCCTTCCGGCGTTCCGTCTCACGCTTGTCGTAGTCTTTTTTGCCGCGAGCCACGCCCAGCTCCACTTTGACCCGGCCTCGTTTCAGATAAACCCGCAAGGGAATCAGCGTCAAGCCCTTCTCCTGGGTCTTGCCGATGAGCTTGCGGATTTCCTGGCGGTGCAGCAGCAGTTTCCGCGCGCGGACCGGATCGTGATTCTGCCGGTTGCCATGGGAATAAGGGCTGATGTGGCAATTCATGAGAACAGGCTCACCGTCTTTTATGGCGGCATAGCTTTCCTTCAGATTGATCCGTCCTTCGCGAATTGACTTTACCTCCGTGCCGAGGAGCGCGATCCCGGCCTCGAGCTTCTCCAGGACAAAGTAATCGTGAAAGGCCTTCTTGTTGGAGGCAACGAGTTTCTCGCCCGAGGTTGTTTTCTCCATGGCAGTCCCCAAATAGGGTTCCTCAGCTGGCGGATAAGCAGGAGGCGATATAATCGCGCACGGCCTCTTGCCACGGGCGCATTGGGGGAAAGCCCTCCCTCCGCAGGCGCGTGGGAGCCAGGATCGAGCTGGCCGGGCGTGGCGCAGGACGGGGAAACTCGTGCGTCTTGACGGGCACGACCCTGGCCCCCGTCACAGCTGCCCACTCCACCGATTGAAGGGCCAATTCGTACCAGCTGCAAGCCCCGCTGTTGGTCACATGATACGTGCCGCGACCGCCTGCATCCAGCAGTGCCAGGGTCGCCGCCGCCAGATCCCGTGTGTATGTGGGGCTGCCGCGCTGGTCATCCACGACCCGAAGGAATTGCCCCTCTCTGGCTGCGCCCACGATCGTGCGAATGAAGTTCTTGCCGTGGCAGCCGAAAAGCCAGGAGGTGCGCAGAATCAGGTGGTCCGCGCATTGCGAGCGCACGAACTTCTCTCCGCTCAATTTCGATTTTCCATAGACGCTGAGCGGGTTGGTGGCATCATCCTCGTGATAAGCCTCTTCTTTCGTGCCGTCGAAGACATAGTCCGTGCTGTAGTAGACCAGGAATGCCCCCGCAGCCTGCGCGGCTGCCGCCAGGTTTCCGGTTCCCTGACCGTTAATCCGGAACGCTTCTTCCGCGTGCGATTCGCAGTAATCCACATTGGTCAGGGCGGCAACGTCGATGATCACATCGGGGCGTACATCCCGGACGAGCTCATGGCATTGACCGGCATCTGTGATATCCATCTCGGGCAAGTCAAACCCCACAGGGCTTTGAGCGGCGAGCGCCTGCATCAAATCCGTTCCCAACATGCCCCGGGCGCCAACCACCATGACTTTCAAGGGATCCTCACCTCACAGCTCCGCAAGCGTGCGCTTTCGATCCTGGTACATGCGCTTATAGTAGGTTCGGTACGCGCCGCTCTTGACATGCTCTACCCAGGCGGGATTCTGGAGGTACCAATCGATGGTTTGCCTCATTCCGGTTTCAAAGGGGATTGCGGGCCGCCATCCCAGCTCCTGCTCGATCTTCGCAGAGTCGATGGCATATCGGCGGTCATGGCCCGGACGGTCGGCCACGAAAGTGATCAAGTTATCGTCCTTTCCCAGGCGGTTCAGGATGAGGCGCACGATCTCCAGATTGGTTTTTTCCTGGCGAGCGCCGATGTTGTAGACCTCGCCTGGCCGGCCGTTTTGGAGGACGCGCTCCAGGGCGGTGCAGTGGTCAAGGACGTGAATCCAGTCGCGCGTGTAGAGCCCGTCGCCATAAATGGGCAGGGCGATTCCAGCCGCCGCGTTGGTGACCAGCAGCGGGATGAGCTTCTCGGGAAACTGGTAGGGGCCGTAGTTGTTCGAACAGCGCGTGATCAGGCAGGGGAAGCCGTAGGTGACAAACCAGCTGCGCACCAGCAAGTCAGCCGAAGCCTTGCTCGCGGCATAAGGACTGTTCGGCGCGATCGGGGTCGTCTCCGTAAAGGCGCCCGCCGGGCCCAGGCTGCCGTAGACCTCGTCGGTCGAGACCTGCAGAAAACGAATCACGCCGGCTCTGCGGGAGGCCTGCAGAAGGTTGAGAGTGCCGACGATGTTGGTGCGGGCAAATTCGGAAGCGTCCAGGATGCTGCGGTCGACGTGCGATTCGGCCGCGAAGTTCACGACTGCGTCCACGCCCGACTTCAGGATCGAACCGAGCGGTTCCGGGTCGCAGATATCCCCTTGATAAAACTGGAACCGGGGATTGGTCTCCAATCCCGCGAGATTCTCCAGGTTACCGGCATAGGTCAGCTTGTCGAGCACGAAGATCTGATAATCGGGATAACGCTCCAGAACCGACCGCACAAAATTTGAGCCGATAAACCCGGCGCCCCCCGTGACTAGTAATCGCAACTCATCCGTCCTTTCTATTGACGATTTACGATCGACGATTGACGAATGAAGACCCCATCCTTAGGGTATTTTCATTCGTCAATCCCTCACAAGGTTTCTTTCTGGACTTTCTGCGCGACCAGGTTGGTCGCACGCAGGAGCGACTCGAAGGTGCCGGCGTCGGTCCACCATCCCTCCAGGATGTCATATTCCAACTTGCCTTCCCGGATGTAGTAGTTGTTCACGTCGGTGATTTCGAGTTCGCCTCGGGCCGAAGGCTTCAGCGTCTTGACGATGTCGAAGACATCGCCGTCGTACATATAGATCCCCGTGACCGCATATTTTGACGCCGGAACGTCCGGCTTCTCGTCGATACGCACGATCCGGTTGCCTTCGATTTTTGCGACTCCGAAACGCTGGGGGTCCTCGACTTCCTTGAGCAGGATGCGGCTTCCGGAACCCTGCTTTTTAAAGTTCTCCACATAGGGTGCGATGGAGCCTTCGATGATGTTGTCCCCCAGAATGACACAGACCGGCTCCCGGTCGGCGAAGAACTCGGCCAATGCCAGCGCAGCCGCGATGCCGCCTTCGCCTTCCTGGTAGGTGTAATTGATATGTTTCAATCCGAACTCTCTCCCGTTGCCGAGCAAGCGGAGGAAATCGCCGGCGTTCTTCCCGCCGGTTACGATCAGGATTTCGCTGATGCCCGCACCGACGAGCGTCTCGATCGGGTAGTAGATCATCGGCTTGTCATAGATCGGCAGGAGATGCTTGTTCGTGACTTTTGTGAGCGGATACATACGGGAGCCGAGCCCACCCGCCAATACGATTCCTTTCATAGGTCAGACCTCAATGTTGCTTTTCCCTGAGCATGCTTCGAAATAGGTATGGAACAAGGCATCTAATATATCATAGGACGCTGCGAAACGCGGCCGCCGCCTGCCATTTTCTTGGAAGCAGCCATCCGGTGAGGAAACACGGCCTCGGCCGGAAAGAGGGACCTGAGCCTTTTTGCGTATCTCATTGTTTATTAATAGGTTGCATATTCTACTCGACAGGCTTTTTCTGGAGTTCGTGCAGTTTTGCGTACTTGAAGAAGACTGATACGGCCCCCATGATCGCCACCATCAGTCCGGGAGAGCCGTCAAGAAATCCCCGCTTCAGCAGGTAGCCTTTGACAAATGCCCCGAGCGGGTTTCCCAGCACTTTGAGCATGGATGCCCTCCGGCCCTTCTGCAGATAGTCCAGTGCCGCCAGGCTGGTATAGGTTTCCAGGCGCCGCAGGTAGTCGGAAAGGCTGCGGTAGGTGTAATGCTTGATCTCGCCCCGCAGGACTCCGGGAATCCCATCCACCCGCACGGATTCGTGAACGCGCCCGCCCTGCCAGCGGCCACGTCTGCGATCGAAGAGCCGCAGCTGATAGTCGGGGTACCAGTCGCCATGCCGGATCCAACGGCCCATGAAGAATGCGACCCGTGGGATGCGGTACCCTGCGCGCAGCAAGCCCGTCTTCCGCAGCTGCTCGATTTCACGCCGCAATTCCGTCCCGACTCGTTCGTCCGCGTCCAGGGAAAGAATCCAGTCATGGCTTGCCAGGGAGACGGCATGGTTCTTCTGATCCACGAAACCCGTCCAGGCCCGGTTGACAACTCTGTCGGTATGCCGGCGGCAGATATCTGCTGTCCGATCGGTGCTGCCGCTGTCGACGACCACAATCTCATCCGCCCATGCGATGGATTGAAGTGCCTCCTCGATGTTCGTTTCTTCGTTATACGTGATCAGAGTCGCGGATAGAGGATCCATAAGTTCCTAGTGGAGCGCGATGGGGGCCGTCCGGTAAAAGTGCTGGAGCAATTCGAGCAGCTCCCGATCCGTCCTGGACATG
>JBGQNR010000054.1:0-29108 GCA_041501225.1 Acidobacteriota bacterium | reverse complement strand
CGTCGCAGCCAGAAACGCCGCCCTAACTGGGACCGACTGGGTCGGCAGTTTGACCGCTGGTTGCCCCACCCCCGTATACTTCACCCTTTCCCGCAAGTGCGGTTTGACGCCAGACATCCGAGGTAGGAGCCGTATGCGCTAGCAGCGCCCGTACGGATCTGTGCGGGGGGTGCCGGGTGACCGGTATCCCTACCGCGACCCTATTTCCGATCCGCCCGATTAAACAGGTGGCGTCCCTTATTTCTAAACAGGTGGCGTCCCTTATTTCTCTTATTTCTGCCGCCTTCTCGAAGTTCTTCTCCACGAAGCGCTCGCGCCGGCTGTCTAAGACCGGATGCGGACAGCTTCAGGTCCACGATGTTTGGAATTGCACATACGTCCTTGTACATACTAATATGAAGGGATAATCATGCGATTCGACTGGGATGAGGAAAAGAATCGGCGCAATCTCGCGAAACATAAGATCAGTTTCGAGACCGCCAGGCTCGTCTTTGAGGATCAATGCGCCATCAGCCGCCTGGAACGTATCGTCGATGGAGAGGAGCGCTGGCAGACCATGGGCTTGATTGGCGCGGTCGTGGTGGTTCTGGTAGCACATACATATCAGGAAGTGGGAAATGAGGCTGTGATTCGCATCATCTCCGCGCGAAAGGCAACGTCGCATGAAAGAAGGCAATATGAGAAAAACATACAATAAGCAGGCAAAGGAACTCCGGGACCTGGAGAAAATGCAACAGGGAGACATTGACCTGTCCGACCTTCCGGAAGCGAGCGACTGGACTGGCGCTGTGGTGGGAAAGTTCTATCGGCCCGTCAAGAAGCCGGTCACATTGCGAGTCGACGCCGACGTTCTTGCGTGGCTCAGATCTCAAGGAAAAGGCTATCAAACACGAATCAATGCAATCCTACGCGCTGCCATGGCCAATCGGGTGGGCCGGCGCAAGGCCTAATCCGGCGAGAAAAGAACACCCTCTCGCCTCCCCGGAGATACAGGAATCCGGGGAATCCGGGGACATAATACTCATCTGAAAACGCCAATGAGTTTTATGTCCCCCGGACTTTGTCCCCCAAACTTGAGATAAGTATTATGTCTCTAGAGCTAGGCGACAAGCGATTCAGGAGTTGAGTGGAGCCAAAATTCCGGTTAGCAATATTCCCATAATTATGGTAATATGGGCCGCATGAAGACGACTATAGAATTGCCCGATGAGCTTCTAATCTCCGCCAAGAAGCGGGCTGCTGAACTGCGGCGACCGCTCCGGGCACTCATTGAGGAGGGTCTGAGAGCGCGTCTTGCCCGCCCCGAAAAAGGCAGGGTGATAAAGCCCCGAAAGATCCATTGGGTGCTGGTAAAAGGAGGGCTGCCGCCGGATCTCGACATTACCGATCGGGTGAAAATGCACGATTGGATGCGGAGCCATGGATGATCGCCATCGACACGAACCTGCTCGTCTTTGCCCATCGAACGCAGGTCCCGGAGCACCGGGCGGCAAGGGAGGCGATTGAGAAGGCATCCATGGATTCTGACGGATGGGGTTTTGCGCTCACCAACCTGCTCGAGTTTTGGAGCATCGTCACGCATTCGGCGGCCCCGCCGCGGCCTTCTACCCCGGCGGAGGCTTCCGCCTTCGTGCAAGCACTGATCAGGGACGCCGATGCACAAATCTGGCTGCCCAGGGAGGGCTTCGGCCAACGATTGATCCAGCTGGGATCCGAACTGCGAGTTTGCGGTCCCCGCATCTTTGACCTGGCCATCGCCCTTACCGCATTTGAGGCAGGCGCCCGTGAGATCTGGACCCACGATCTCGGCTTCCTCTCAGTTCCGGGACTGCGAACCGTGTTCCCCCTGACTGCGATTCAGACAGTGAAAAAAACCTAGCCACGAATGGCACGAATGGAGAGGGGGCCCCATTCCAGAGGAGGGCGATCCGAATGAAACAACCTCGTTTTTATCCGATCCTGCTAACCGCGATAATCCTCGTTTCCACTGCCACGACACATTCGCAAAACCCAAATCCGGTAAAGGCGGCTGCAGTCTCATCGGGTCTCGAACCTTTTGCAGTAACTATTCGCGTGGACGCGGCGAAAGCCGAAGGCGAACTGCACCCGATCTATCGCTTCTTCGGAGCCGACGAACCCAACTACGCCACCATGAAGGACGGCCGCAAACTCCTCGGTGAACTTGGCCGGCTCGGGACGCCGCAAGTCTATTTCCGCACGCATAATCTCTTAAACACCGGCGACGGGACCCCGGCGCTGAAGTGGGGCAGCACGAACGCATATACCGAGGACGCACAAGGTGGTCCGATTTATAACTGGACCATCATCGATCGTATTTTCGACACCTATCTGCAGCGCGGCGTCCGCCCCTACGCGCAGATCGGTTTTATGCCACAAGCGCTCTCGGTGAAACCGGAACCCTATCAGCATGAATGGAGGCCGGGCATAGCCTACGACGAGGTTTACACAGGCTGGACCTACCCGCCGAAAGACTACGCGAAATGGGCCGAGCTGGTCTATCAGTGGGTGAGGCATTGCGTGGAAAAGTATGGCCGCTCCGAAGTGGAGCGCTGGTATTGGGAAGTCTGGAACGAACCCAACATTCCTTATTGGGGCGGAACGCCGGAAGAGTTTCGCAAGCTGCACGACTATGCCGTCGACGCCGTGCGCCGTGCGTTGCCCACGGCGCGCGTCGGCGGTCCGGATACTGCCGGCGACGGCGGCAGGTTCATGCAGGATTTCCTCGAGCACTGCCTACGCGGCACCAACTATGCTACCGGCAAGACCGGCACGCCGATCGACTTCATTTCATTTCATGCCAAGGGCTCGCCCAGGTTTGTGGAAGGCCACGTGCAGATGGGGATTGCCGCCCAGCTGAGAACCATTGACGCGGGCTGCGCGCGCGTTGCGTCCTTCCCTGAATTGAAAAACAAACCGATTGTCATAGGCGAGTCCGACCCCGATGGTTGCGCCGCATGCCAGGGGCCGCAACTCGGCTACCGCAACAGCACGATGTATTCGAGCTATACCGCCGCGACCTTCGCCCGCATCCACGACCTGGCTGCGAAGCACGGCGTGAATATCGAAGGCGCCCTCACCTGGGCGTTCGAGTTTGAAGACCAGTCGTATTTCGCCGGCTTCCGGGCAATGGCGAGCAACGGCATCGATCTGCCGGTGCTGAATGTCTTCCGCATGTTCGGCAAGATGGCCGGTCAGCGTGTCTCAGCGCAGAGTTCGGCGGCAGTCGGCCTGGATGCCATTTTGAAAGGAGGCGTGCGCGCCAATCCTGATGTCGGCACACTCGCAAGTCTCGAGGGGAAAAAACTCAGCGTGCTGGTATGGCACTACCACGATGATGACGTGCCCGGCCCCGATGCCGCGGTGGATCTTACGGTCAGCGGCTTGCCGCCCGCAGCCGCGGAAGCTCGACTCTCGCACTACCGGATCGACGAGAATCACAGCAATGCCTATGCGGCATGGAAACGCATGGGATCGCCGGCGGCACCGACCCGTGAGCAGTATCGGCAACTCGAGCAGGCAGGCCAGCTTGCCCAGCTGGGAACGACTTCCGCCGCCAGCACCCGTAATGGTCAATTCACCCTGGCGTTCAGTCTGCCGCGCCAGGCCATTTCCCTGCTGGTCATCGAGTGGCAATAGGCCGCGATAGGTCCTAGCCAATAAAGCAAAAGCAGCCACGAAGAAAACCGTGTGGAATATCCGCCTCCTAAAATCCTTAACGCAGAGGCCGCAGAGGGAGCAGAGGTCGCAGATCAGTTGGAAGGAAAGAAATCTCTGTGCTCTCTGCTCCCTCTGCGGCCTCTGCGTTGAGGCTTTTGCGTTCGTGTGCTTCCTGATACACGTGGTTGCTGACTACGCCTGGAGGGCAGGCCGTTATTCAGGGGCGCCTTGCCACAGATTGGCGAACTTGGTGAACTGTTTGAGGAAGGCGAGCTGAAAGGAGCCGGTGGGGCCGTTGCGCTGCTTGCCCACGATGATTTCGGCGACGCCGCTGTTTTCTTCCGTGGGATTGAGGGCATCCTCCCGATAAATGAACATCACGATGTCCGCATCCTGCTCGATCGAGCCTGACTCGCGCAGGTCGGAGAGTTGCGGGCGGTGATCGCCACGGCGCGTTTCGATAGCACGGCTCAGCTGGGAGATCGCTAAGACCGGAACGCTGATCTCCTTGGCCAGGGCCTTGAGGCCGCGGGAGATCTGCGAGATTTCCTGCGTGCGGTTTTCGATGCGCTGGCCTGAACCGCTCATCAGCTGAAGATAATCGACGATGAGAAGGTCGAGACCGTGCTCGAGGCTGAGGCGCCGGGCCTTCGATCGCATCTCCGTAATCGACATGCCCGCCGTATCGTCGATGAACATCTTCGACTGGGACAGCAATCCTGCAGCCCGCCCCAGCTTGATCCAGTCCTCCTTGTTGAGGAAACCCGTGTTGACCTTGTGAGAGTCGATTTCCGCTTCGGCGCACAGCAGCCGTTTCACCAGCTGCTCCTTGCTCATCTCGAGAGAGAAGATTCCCACCGACTGGCGCTTCTTGAGCGCCACAAACTGCGCGATATTGAGGCACATGCTGGTCTTCCCCAGGCCCGGCCGGGCGGCCACGATGATCAGGTCGGAGGGATGAAGCCCGGCTGTCATCTTGTCCAGCTCGGTGAATCCGGTCTCCACACCGGTGATCAGCGTCTTGCGGTTCGCGACCTCTTCGATATATTTGTAGACGGAGCTGACCAGGGGTTCGATGGGTGCAAAACCGGTCCGGAACTGCCGGTTGGCGATTTCAAAGATGGCCTTTTCAATGTCGCCGAGGATTTCGTACGCCGCTTCTTCGCTCTGGTAACTGCGCGTCATGATCTCGTTCGAGATATGGATCAAGCGGCGCAGCGTGGCTTTTTCCTTTACGATCTGGGCGTAATGTTCGATGTTAACCGCGCGGGGCAGGCCGTCGGTGAGGCTCGCAAGGTAGGCGGCGCCCCCGGCGCTCTCGAGCTCGTCGGAGCGCTGAAGTTCGTTTTTCAGTGTAACCAGGTCGATCGCAGTGCCGTCCGCGGTGAGCGCGAACATCTTTTCGAAAATCCTGCGATGGCTTTCGAGATAAAAATCCTCCTTGCGCAGGGTTTCCACTGCAGAATGGATCGCCTTGTCATCCAGAAGGATGGCACCAGGATAGAGCGCTCTGCTTCCAGATTACAGGGAAGCGGTTTTTCGAGACTGATATCGGTCGGCATGGGAACACCGGATCGGTCGCAATTCTACACGAGAGTGATTCAGAGGAAAATGCAAAAGCAGCCACGAAGAACACAAAAAAGTATTCCGTGGTCTTCGTGGCAAGATTTTCAAGCCTGCTCTTGCGGCTCGGCTCCGGCTTCGACGATGACTTTGATCGGGACGGTGACTTCCCGATGCAGGCGGACCGGCACCTGGAACTCACCGATGGATTTGATCGGCTCGTCGAGCTGGATCTTGCGCTTGTCGATATCGATCTTGTGGGTAATGAGAAAATCGGCAATATCGATCGAGGTGACGGAGCCGTATAGCGTGCCGCCCTCCCCGGCCTTGCGCTGGATGGTGACGATCAGCTTGACCAGTTCTTTGGCCACGAGGCTGGCTCCCGCCTTATCGCGCTGGTCGCGCCGTGCGGCCGCGAGACGCTCGATCTCCATGATCTTGAGATTGCCCGGAGTGGCAGGGATTGCGATGTTTTGCGGGATCAGGAAGTTCCGGCCGTATCCGTCGGCGACCCTTACGATTTCCCCGCTTTTGCCCAGTTTTTCAACGTCTTGTTTCAGTATGACCTTCATGTCTTCCCCTCTGTATCCGTCAATCAGCGACGAAAGGCAAAATCGCCATGTGCCTGGCGCGTTTGATGGCTTCCGAAAGCTGCCGTTGATGCACGGAGCAGACGCCACTGATTCTCCGCGGGAGAATCTTGCCGCGTTCGGGAATGAAATGGGAAAGCAGCTTCCCGTCCTTGAAGTCGATATAGCTGATCTTCTCGGCGCAGAACTTGCAAACGCGCTTGCGCTTGACAGAAAACCTCTTTGGAGCTGGCATAGAATCTATGACCCTTTCTTTGGTTGGATTATCCTAGCGGTGCAGCCGGGGGCATGGCGTCATACTCGTCGGTCTGCGGCACGGAAGCCACGGGCTTGTTGGAACCCGCTTTGCGCTGCCGCGCAGCCTTCATCTTCTCGGCGCGCTTCAGGTCCTCGTCGATCCGCACCGAAATGAACCGGATGATATGGTCCGCCACGCGGAACCGGCGCTCCAGTTCTGCAATGATGGCGCCATCGGCTTCGACGGTAAGGATGACGTAGTAGCCGTCCCGAAACTTTTTGATCTTGTAGGCCAGGGACTTTTTGCCCCAGTTGTCAACCTTCACCACTTTGCCGCTCTTGCCTTCGACCACAGTCTGCATCTGAACGATGAACGCATCCAGCTCCTCCGGCGTCAGCGTCGGTGCGGCGATGAAAGCTACTTCATAAGTTCTCACAGGTTTTTCTCCTTTTCCTGCCTCAAGCATTAAAAACTGACATGGCTCGGGACGCGCCCTCGGCAATGATGCATCGGACGGCCAGTGCCGCCCTGGCGATCATCGCTTTCAACTCTGCCGCCCGGTCCGGCGGGAAGCCCGAAAGTACGAACCCTGCCTTCTCCTCGGGCATGTCCACTTGACCGATCCCGAGCCGCACGCGGATGATCTCATCACCGTCGAGCATGCGGATGATCGATTCCATCCCGTTGTGGCCGCCCGAGGATCCCCGTTCCCTGACCCTGATCCTGCCGAAAGGCAGGTTCAGATCATCGAGAACCAGTATCAATTCCTTCGGGTCGAGCCGGTATTCATCCAGCAGCAACCGAACCGCTAGTCCGCTGAGATTCATGAAAGTGAGCGGCTTGGCCAGCAGCGCCGGCTCTGCCGCCACCGTGGCCACACACACCAGCGAGTGGCATTTTGTCGACCACGCACCGGTTTGCACCTCCTGAGCCAGCTCATCCAGCACCATGTATCCGACATTGTGCCGGTTCGACTCGTAGCGCACACCGGGGTTGCCTAATCCTACAATCAGTCTCACGACGCGGGTTCAGGCTACTTGGATTCTGGCTTGGACTTCTCAGCCTGCTTGCCGGGTTTGCCTTTCTCTTCGCCTTCTCCCTCACCTTCCTCTACGGCCTTGCCCTTCTTGATCACTTCCGGCTCGGCCGGTCCAACCGGCGCAGCCACTTCAACAACCTCTTCCTTGACCGGAGGCGCCACGGTTACGATCACGATCTCGGCGTCACTCAGGATCTTTACCTTGGGATTCACGGACACGTTCTTCACCCGGACATAGTCATTGATCTTGAGATGGCTGACATCCACCTGGATCGATTTCGGAATGTCCGCGGGCAAGCATTCCACTTCCAGCGAGCGTGAAACCACATCCAGAATGCCGCCGCCGATTTTGACCCCTTCGGCTTCCCCCACGACCTCGACATCGACCGTAAGTTTGAGCAGCTGGTCCAGGGCTATTTCATAAAGATCCGCATGAATGAGGTTGCCGCGCACGGGATCCAGCTGATAGTCCTTAACCATGACGTTGGACTGGGAGCCCTCCACGCTGACAGAGAAGATGGTGTTGTGACCGCTTTGCGAGTGGAGGACATCCGAGATCGCGCGCGGATCCACCAGCAAGGGAATCGGCTCCCTTTTCGCGCCGTACACGACGGCGGGGATCTGCCCCGACTTGCGGATACGCCGGTTCGCATTTTTGCCGGCGGGATCCCGCCGTTGAGCTTCGACCACAATCTGTTGCATGAAATCCGACTCCTTCCTTAAACAAATAAATTGCTGACGCTGGTCTCTTCATGAATGCTGCGAACAGCCTGGGCCAGCAGACCCGCCACACTCAGGATTTTCATGTTGGGCAGGATTTTCGAACTGTCGATCGGTACGGTATTCGTCAGGATGATCTCTTCCAGAGGAGCGCATTTCAGCCTGTCAAGGGCGGGGCCGCTCAATACGCCATGCGTGGCGCACGAGAAAATCCTCTTGGCTTCCTGCTTGCGCAGAGCGGCAGCCGTGTGCACCAACGTTCCTGCGGTGTCGATCATGTCGTCACAGATAATGACGTTTCTGTCCGTGACATCGCCGATGATGTGCATGATTTCGGCTTCATTGGGCGCCGTCCGCCGCTTGTCGACTACGGCCAGATCTGCATCCAGTCGCTTGGCGAAGGCGCGGGCGCGTTCGACGCCGCCCGCATCGGGCGAAACCACCGTCAGATCGGCAAGTTTCAGGTTCTGGAGATACTCAATGAGCACCGGAGCGGCAAAGAGATGGTCCACCGGGATGTTGAAGAAGCCCTGGATCTGACCGGCATGCAGATCCATGGTCAGAATGCGGTCGGCGCCCGCAGAGGTAAGCAGATCCGCCACCAGCTTGGAACTGATCGCCACCCGGGGCTTGTCTTTCCGATCCTGCCGCGCATAGCCGTAATAAGGCATCACCGCCGTGATGCGCGCCGCCGATGAACGCTTGAAGGCGTCGATCATGATCAGCAGTTCCATCATGTTGTCGTTCACCGGGCGGCAAGTCGGCTGAATGACGAACACGTCCTTACCGCGCACGTTTTCAAGGATCTGGACGTAGACTTCTCCGTCCGCAAAAGTGGTGAGATTCGCCTGCCCAAGCGAGATCAGCAATTCCTGGCAGATCTCGTTGGCCAGGAGGGGGTTGGAATTTCCGGAAAATATTTTCATATCCCCATCCACCGGCCTGAACCCTTTGGGAGTCATGCGGCTATCGATCTCCTGGATTTTGGAAAAGGGCTATTCAATTGACTCCACGAGCCCCTATATATTGTGGTTATGTTTTTTACGACCTCGCACAAATTTGGCAAAGAAAGCTGAACCGCAAAGACCACAAAGACCTCGAAGAAAAAATATCCTGGAGATTTTATCTTCGAGGTCTTTGTGGTCTTCGTGGTTCATAGTCTTCCATACCCCAAATCACTACAGGTTGTGGGTTGTGGAGTCAATTGAATACCCCTTTTCCGCAATCCCAAATCCAAAACTCAAAGTCTGGCTGGGGCGGGAGGATTCGAACCTCCGAATGCAGGTTCCAAAGACCTGTGTCTTACCGCTTGACGACGCCCCAGTACTCAATTCCGGTTCGCCGGCGATTACCCGAACATGCTTTGGAAATACTCAGCGCGGGAAAGCGTCTTCGCCGGAAACACCCGCCAGGCCTTCCGAGCGTTGCCGCTGCGGGAAGCCGCGAGAGCTGACTCCTCATTCAAGAAGAATCCGAAGACAGAGGATCCGCTGCCGGACAGCAAGGTGGCTGTCGCTCCCATGTCCTTCAGGAAGTCTTTCGCTTCCTTGACGGCCGGGTAGGCAGGGAGGATCGAAGTCTCGAAATCATTAAAGATCCCAGCCAACCCATCGGTTTCATCCGCAAGTCGGCCGCAGAGACTTTGAATATTAGGGGGAGCGTGCCGGGAAGTCAACATCAAACTCAAGGACTGATAAGCCGCACCGGTAGCGATGTGCACCCCGGGGTATACAACTACGATATTCGTTGATCGGATCTCAGGCAGAGGATAAATCTCCTCTCCCCGGCCGATCCCCAGGGCGGTGCCCCCTCTAAGAAAGAAAGGAACATCCGAGCCGATCGTGGCAGCCATTGCATGCAGTTCATCTGCGGGCATGGCGAGGCGCCAGAACCGGCAGAGCCCCAGAAGGGCGGCCGCAGCGTTGCTGCTGCCCCCACCCAAACCCGCACCGGCGGGTATGCGTTTTTTCAGGATGATTTCGGCACCCGAGGCAGGCGAGGCTGCACGGGCCAGAGCCGTAGCCGCCCGCCAGACCGTGTTTTCCTCCATCGGGACGGAGGCCAGATCCGGGCAGCGCAGTTCCAGGTGCTTCGAGGGCCTGATTTCAAGCTCGTCGTGCAGATCGATACTCTGGAAAACGGTGCGGATCTCGTGAAAACCGTCGGCGCGTTTTCCCAGCACCGCCAACACCAGATTCACCTTGGCAAATGAACGGATCAGGATCATTGCCGGCTTCACTCGCGACGTTTTTGCTTGCGGAGGGTTTCCTGAACTTTTTCCAGCTTGGAACGGACCTTCTGAGCGTCCTCCGGCTTGCCGCCGATGCTCAGCGATTTCTTATAGAATTCCTGGGCTTTCTCCAGATTTCCGGACTTGGAGTAAAGATCCCCGATATGGTCTGCAATCACGGGATCCCTCTTCTCCATATCGCCTGCCTGGAGCAGGTATTTCTCAGCCTTCTGCAGCTCGTTCAGTTTGAAGAAAGCCCATCCGAGCGAATCCAGATAGGCGGGATTGTTGGGCTCCAGGGTCAAGGCTTCCTGAACCAGTTTGACCGCTTCCTGCAGACGCACGCCTCGGTCGGCGAGCATGTAGCCGAAGTAGTTCAAGGTCGGTCCATCCTTGGGATTGTCCTTTAGAATCTCCTTGAACAACGACTCGGCTTTCTCGTAATCCTTCTGGCTCTCATACACCGTGGCCAGCTGGAACTTAATGCGGCCCTTATCCAGCTTCTGCTCCTCAGCGCGGCGCATCACCTTTTCGGCCTCGCCGAACCGCTTGGCTTCCACGTAGATCTGGCTCAAATTGATATAAAAGTCGAGATTGGCGGGCTTGCCTTGAAGCATCTTGTCCAGGATTTCGGCCCCTTCCTTAGTTTTCCCCGAATCGGAGAGACTGCGCGCGTAAACCAAGACGAGGTTATCGTCTTTGGGATTCTTCTCGAACTGCTGCTTCCCAATGCCGAGGGCTTTGTCGAACTGCTTGTCCACGCGATAGGCGTTGATCAGCATGGAATAGATGCGGGGCGACGGATCGCTCTTCACCATCTCTTCATAGATCGAAATCGCCTTCTGATTTTCACCCGTGTCCTGATAGCTGGCAGCCAGGTTCTGCTGAAAGACGCCGAGATTGCTTTTCAGTTCGTCGGAGCCACTCTTGGCCTGGTCCACCAACTTGCTGAAGATCTTGACCGCCTCAGCCGGCTGACCGCCCTGCTCATAGGCAGCCCCCAGATAAAACAGTGCCTCGACGTTATCCGGGTCGCTCGCGACCAGGGATTTCAGGGTATCGATGGCTTCAGAAAACTGGCGCGCACCCACCTGGGCTCGAGCCATCATCGTCCTGATGCCCGGGTCCTGGGGATCCGCTTTGGACAGTTCGCTCAGCAGGTCGGCAGCCTCGGTGAATTCCCCGGTGTTCAGCAATGAATTGGCAAGCTGCCTTTTTAATTCGGGGGTCCCACCCGTCAACTGGATGATCTTGCGATAGAGCGGAACGGCATCCTTCTCGCGTTTGGCCTTGGCGTACAGCGTGGCGAGCATGGCTGCGGTCTGAACCGAGTCGGGTTGAACTTCGACAGCCTTCTGGAGGTATTCGATAGCCTTGTCCTGGTTGCCCTGGCGATCGTAATACTGGGCTAGGGTGACATAGCCCTGATCGCTGTCAGGCACCAGTGTCTGCCAACGCTCGTAAGCAGCGATCGCCTTTTCGGGTTGTCCCAATTCCATGTAACAGCCGCCGAGAGCGAAATAGGCGCGCTGATCCTTTGGCGCCGCCTCCTTCATGGCCTCCAACTCTTTGACCGCGAGGCGAATGACATCGAGAGCGGCCTGGCGACCCTTGGAGGCATCTCCCGACCTCAGGTAGATGGTCGCGAGCATCCAGTGTGGTTCCGGGTCTTTAGGATTCAGGCGGGATGCTTTCTGCGCTTCATCCATGGCCTCGGGTATTCTGTTCAGGCGCGCTAGAATATCCGCCAGCGCAACATGCACGCTGCTTTCGTTCTCATTGTATCGAACCGCCAATTGCATCTCCGACAGCGCCCGGGACATGTCACCGTCGTCGTCATACCACTTGGAGAGGGCGTAGTGGTAATAGCTCTGGGCGCGATCCTGCACTGCTTTTTCTTGAAGTGCTTTGTCGAGGTCGACGGGATTTTGGGATGTCGTGCGCACCTGGGCAGCGGCAAACATCGCTGTGACACAGATTATGGTGATCACAAAGAGCGCATTTCGCCCCCGAGTTTGCCAGAAAGTCGATTTCATAGGATCTTTACATCCCTTTCCTTAAGTGAATATAAACGCATGATTATGACACAGCGTTTCCAGACCTGTCAAACTGCTCCGACCTCCGACCTCCGTCCAAAGCGTGCAAGTTGAATTTTGAAGTCTCTCATTTTCAAAAACTCGTCCTCACCACTGGTTTTCTGTGTGTTGAGTCAGAATTCAGAAGTCGGAGGTCGGAGGTCGTAAAAGATTTTCCCGCTCAAATCGTCTGGCGCCAGTTAGAAAGGGTGAAACGGGAGAAACGTCATTCCTCCCCACGAATACACTTTATCAGGAGGTAAAAATGAGTGCAAAAAGAGTGCAACTGGCCTGGGTGCTGATTCTGTGCTTGGGCCTGGCCCTGGCGCCCGCGGCGGCCATGGCTCAGAAATCCAAGGCCGCTTTGACCGAAAAGGTAAACATCAATACGGCCACGGCAGAGCAACTCCAAACGCTGCCCGGAGTTGGGCCCTCGCTGGCAAAAACCATCATCGAGCACCGCACCAAGAGCGGAAAGTTCAGCAGGATCGAAGAACTGATCAACGTGAAGGGTATCGGCGAGAAAAAATTCCAGAAAATAAAAGACCGCCTGGTCGTCTAGCGGCAGCCCGCCGGAATCCGCGCTGGATCATTCAACCCCTGGCGGTTTCAGCAACCTCAAACCAGCCACTGGCGAGGGCTTCGGCACTCGTGTGCTGAAGCCCTCGGCGAATCCCTGCGCCAGGATCCGGCGGGGCGTCCCGATAATCTCGCTTAGGAACTATCCCTCCTGACCCCGCTACGCATGAAGGAAGAGCAGTTTAGGGGCTCGGCTCGTTTCCATTGCGTTGACCTTGCCCGAAATGTTGATCGCGGCCTTGAAGCGGTCGGTCTGAGTGATCAACAGGCTGGTGGCATAGCCGCCGTAACTCGTACCTTGAACTCCCAGGCGCTCTGGATCCGAGATGCCCATTTCAATCAGTTTGTTGGCCGCAGCTGTGACACCCTTCACTCATGCTTCACCAGCAAAAACTCCTCAATTCCGGAAGCATTTCGCTTGCTCTGATGCTACCCTGCTCCGAAAATGACGGGAGCAGGCTCCGGCCGCCGGACGGGGCTTGAAATCGAATAATCACAGGATCCTGAGCGCCGTGCGGCGCCCGGCGCCCATTTTGCCGGCAATATGCCGGTGTGATTTACTGGAGGAACCGATGAGACGTATCGCTCCGAAAACTTTCGCGTGCTGGCGCATAGCCCGCTGGATCCTCCCTGGGCTCCTTCTCTGTGGGGCGTGGGGATTCCCCGCGCAGTGGATCGGCCCCTCCCTGGTTATCCGCGGGGCTCGCGTGGCGGATGGCAGCGGCGTTCCCCTGCAAGAGACCAACGTCCGCATCCAACGGGGGCGCATCACGAGAATTGGGAAATTCATGCCAAGAGTGAATGAACCGGTCATCGACGCACGCGGCCTCGTGCTGGCGCCAGGCTTTATCGACATCCACAATCATTCAGACGACGCCCTCGAGAGCGGCCAATCCGCCGACACCCAGATTTCGCAGGGCATCACCACGGTGGTTCTGGGCCAGGATGGGGACTCGCCGTGGCCCATTGGGGAATATCTGGCAAAACTCCGCAAGAATCCTCCGCAGCTCAACCTGATGATGCTCGTCGGCCATGCCACGCTGCGTCAGAAAGTCATGGGGGATAACTACAAGCGTCCCGCTACGCAGGAAGAGATTGCGCGCATGTGCCGGCTCGTGGAGCAGGGGATGAAAGAAGGTGCCGTCGGCCTCTCGAGCGGGCTCGAATACGTCATCGGAAGTTATAGCAAAACTGAGGAAGTGGCCGCCATGGCGCAAGCAGCGGCGAAGCATGGCGGTTTCTATATCTCCCACATCCGCGACGAGGCGGACAAAAGTTTTGAGGCGATGAGGGAGCTCATTGCGATCGGCGAGTCGGCGAAGATCCCCGTGCAGAACACGCACATAAAACTGGGCACCGTGGGGGTATGGAACAAGGCAGAGCAAGTGATCAAAATGTACGATGAGGCGAGAAGACGCGGGATCGACGTGACGGCCGACTGTTATCCTTACGAAGCATGGCATTCGAATTTGCGCGTGCTCGTGCCGTCGAAACGTTGGGACGATCCGGCTGATGTTACCAAGGCACTTGCTGATGTCGATGGCGCCCGCAACATCCTCATCATGAGGTACCGCCGCAACCCGGAATACCAGGGAAAGACGCTCGAAGAGGTGGCGCGCGCGCGCGGCATCACGGCCGTGGATCTCTACATCGAGATGGTGAAGAACGGTGA
Organism: Acidobacteriota bacterium; assembly: GCA_041501225.1. Classification (GTDB taxonomy): domain Bacteria; phylum Acidobacteriota; class UBA6911; order UBA6911; family UBA6911; genus JAFNAG01. Next base: position 14,724 of record JBGQNR010000054.1, on the reverse strand, counting down.
TGCGACCATCATTGGCAAGTCCATGATCGAGGCAGACACCAGGACTTTCTACCAGTGGAAATGGACCATGGTCGGCAGCGACGGCGGCATCGGAATGAGTCATCCGCGCGGTGCAGGCACCTTTACGCGCGTGCTACGACTTGTGCGCGAGCGCATTTGGCTTACTCTCGAGGAAGCTGTACGCAAAATGACGTCGTTGCCCGCGTGGCGGCTGAAACTGAAGGATCGAGGCAAAATCGCCAGGGGTTACGTCGCCGATCTGGTGCTCTTCAACCCGGAAACCATTGCCGACAATTCCACGTTCGAAGAGCCGGGAAAGCTGTCCACTGGCATTGAATATGTCTGGGTCAACGGAGAACTCGTCTGGAACTGGGGGAAAGCCACAGGCGCCCGCCCGGGCCTGGTCCTGCAGAAATAACCGGCAGGAATCAGGAGTGACGAATAAGCTCCGCTTGAGCACTCGTCATTCGTGCCCTCTCATTCGAAGTTGACGCGGGGATGAACACGGACCCAGCGAACAGGCTGCGCGACCGGAGAAGCGAAGGCCTGCAAGCACTGAGCCAGCCCGACCAAGTCCCCGCTTTCATCCAGTAAGCGATACTCTTGGGCGTCCCAGGCAGCTGTGAGCAGGTTGAGATCCATGCCGTGTCTGACTTTGTCGCGATCGCCGGCCGACAGCCGAATGGCAGGGATTTCCTGCAGCAGATCGTGCATCGGAATTACGCGCTCGGAAAAATACTCCCGGGAGTGGAAACGGTCTCCTTCCATCAAGGGAGTGGCGGATTCGATCGGGAAGTCTCCACTGCGGGTGCGCCGCAACCGGATCAGGTGACCTCCGCACCCGTAGTCACGGCCGACGTCGTGCGCCAGGCTGCGCGCGTAGGTCCCGGCGCTGCAGCAGAGTTCGAACTCTGCTTCGCATCCTGCCACACTCATCAGTGTCAGCAATTTGATCGTGACCTTTTTGGTCTCCGCATCCAGTACCACTCCCTTGCGGGCATATTGATACATGGGCTTGCCATGAATTTTTTTCGCCGAATAGGGAGGTTGGGTCTGCTTTACCGTCCCCACGTATTGAGCAAAAATATCTTCGATGCGTACAGCCTCCAATTGCGGGCTCGTAGCCTCGCTTGTCGGTTCGCCATCACGATCGAAAGTGGTGGTGGCAAAGCCAAAACGGATGACGCCCTGGTAAGTCTTATCCGAAGAAAGGAAATAGCTGGTAAGGCGCGTCGCCCGGCCGAGAGTTAATGGCAGCACGCCGGTAGCAAACGGGTCCAGAGTGCCGGTATGCCCTACCTTCTTGACTTTGGTGATATTGCGGACCTTGGCCACGACATCGTGCGACGTCCAGCCCTCCGGCTTATCGATGATAAGAACTCCATCCATTTCAACCTCAGAAGGCAAGGGGGTCAGGCCTGGAAAATTTAATTTCGCTTCCAGGCTGCCACCCAGTGCAGGCTACGCATCAGCAAAAGTAAATTTTCCAGGCCTGACCCCATGCCTTTTGCCTGTTACTCATCACTCGTCGCTTTTTTGGCCTCGTCGAGCAGGTGGTCGATGTGCTCGCCGTACTCCTGCGAACTGTCGGCGCGGAACACAACTTCGGGCAGAAATCTCATGCGGATCCTCTGGCCGAGTTCATGGCGTATCCAGCCTGCGGCATGATTGAGCGCGTCGAGGCTTGCCTTCTTTTCGGCTTCGCTCCCCATGGCAGAGACAAAAACCTTGGCATGACGGAGATCCGAGCTCATCTCCACACCTGTGATGGTAACGAATCCGATTCTCCGGTCCTTCAGGTCCCGGAAAAGCATCATGCTGATCTCGTGCTGGATCTCCAGCGCCAGCCTCTGGGGTCTTCGCGACGGTTGCATAGAATCAGGGGTCGATGTACGAGACCTGGCAATTCACGAGCAGGTCTTCCAGGATATTTTCCGCCTCGTGCACGAACTGCTGCGTCACCCGCTCGAGCGTGGCGTTGTCAGCGCTGACGGTGACAGCGGCGAGCTGCGCTCTCTGCCACAAGTCCTGATGATCCACCTCAGCAATCGAAAAATTGGTACGCGCCCTCAGCCGGTCCTGCGCTTTGCGCAGCACCATGCGCTTCTCCTTGAGGGATTGCGAATAGGGAAGGTAGATATCGAGAACGCAGTAAGCGATGGGCATGATTGACGACCGCATGGGCCAGGACGATTCGATGGCTGCGGGTTACGCGCCTGATCCCCCAGCCTGGCGCCCTCAGAGTGACGTGGGCTGAACCTTCTCTATGACGTAGGCCTCGATGACGTCCCCGATCTTGACATCGGAGAAATGTTCCAACGCGATTCCGCATTCGTAGCCGGACTTAACTTCCGAGACATCATCCTTGAATCGGCGCAGGGAACCGATCTTGCCTTCGTGAACGACCACGTTGTCGCGCAGCAGGCGTACTTCGGAGTTACGCCGGATCATCCCGTCCACGATATAGGAGCCCGCAATAAAGCCGTATTTGGGAACCTTGAACGTATCCCGTACCTCCGCTCGGCCGAGGTATTTCTCGTGAGTGGTGGCCTCGAGCATGCCGATCATTGCACTCTTGATGTCGTTGGTCACATTGTAGATAACGGTATAGAGCCGGACCTCAACCCCTTCGTTCTCCGCAAGTTCCTGCGCTTTGCGTTCGGGCCGGACGCTGAAGCCAATGATGATCGCGTTCGACGCCGATGCCAGGATGACATCGGTTTCCGTAATGGCACCGGCACCGCCGTGCAGAATCCGGACTTTGACCTTGTCCGTGCTCAGCTTGTTGAGCATGTCCGTGAGCACTTCTACCGAGCCCTGCACATCCGCTTTGAGAATCAACGGAAGTTCTTTGACTTTTCCTTCCCTCATCTGCTCGAAGAGGGCCTGCAATGACAGCCGCGACGAGGAGCGCATCGACTGCTCACGGAGCTTCGCCTGGCGATACTCGGCGACTTGTCGAGCTTTGGACGCATCCTCGAAAACCTGGAAGGTATCGCCGGCTTGCGGCAGGTCCTGCAATCCCTGGATCTCGACAGGGACCGACGGGCCGGCATCGGTGAGGTGGCCGCCGTGCTCATTGATCAAAGCACGCACGCGTCCGTGCACCGCACCCGCAACAAACGAGTCGCCCAAATGCAGGGTGCCGTTCTGCACCAGCACGGTCGCCACACAGCCGCGGCCCTTATCGACTTTTGCCTCCAGGACCACGCCGGAGCCCAGCCTCCTGAAATTGGCTTTAAGATCCTTCATGTCCGCCACCAGGAGAATCATCTCGAGCAGCAGACTCAGGTTGCTTCGCATCTTTGCCGAAACCGGCACCGTGACCACATCGCCACCCCAATCCTCAGCCAGCAGCCCCTGATCGGACAATGCCTGCTTTACACGATCCGGCTGAGCCCCAGGCTTGTCAATCTTGTTGATAGCGACGATGATGGGAACATTCGCCGCTTTGGCGTGGTGGATGGCTTCAATGGTCTGCGGCATCACGCCGTCATCCGCGGCCACAACAAGCACCACAATGTCGGTCACTTGTGCGCCGCGCGCGCGCATCAAGGTGAAGGCTTCATGGCCCGGGGTATCGAGGAAGGTAATCCCGCGCCCATTGATATCGACGCGGTACGCGCCGATATGCTGGGTGATTCCCCCGGCTTCGGTCGCCGTCACATTGGTCTCGCGGATGGCATCGAGCAGCGATGTCTTTCCGTGATCCACATGTCCCATAATCGTAACCACGGGCGAACGGGAAAGGTGGTCTTCGGCACGATCCACAACTTCCTGCTTACGTTCCGCTTCCTGCTCGAAGCTGATGACGTCCGCCTTAAAACCAAACTCGGCACAGACCTCCTTGGCTACGTCGAGGTCCAGCGTCTGGTTGATGGAAGCCAGAATGCCCTTGGAAATGAGCTTTTGGATGATGTACTTCGACTTGATGTCCATCTTTTCCGCAAGCTCTTTGAGCGTCACGCCTTCGGTTATGCTAATCGGCTTAAACTCCTCTGGTGAAACGGGCGGACGTGGAAACTCGACTACTTTTGCGGCCGGCGCTTCCGCCCGGTCCGGCCTCTTGCGTTTGAGCGGCCTGGCAGGAGTGATGGCGCGCGCAATCGTGGGCCTCTCTTCACGCAGGCCGCGCAGGATCCGGTCCGAGATCTCAGGCGTGACAACTTTCTCCGTGCTGGTACGCATGAGGATTTTGGACTTGGTCTTTCGGACCACGACTTTCTTCGATACCATCCCAGCTGTAGGCCCTGGTTCCGCGGCCGGAGGGACATGTTCTTCGGCGGGAGGAGGCTCACCGGGCGCATGTGTTTCGGCAGGAGCATGCGGCAAGGCTGCCGGCTGTTCTGCTGCCGGCTTGGCTGCCAACTCTTCAGGCTTGAGCTCAGCAGGAGGCGCCGCAGCTTCAGACAGAGCAGCCGCGGGCCCGAACTCGGCAAGGTGCTCGCGAGCCGCTTCACCCACAGGCGGCCGCTCGAGCGCCTTCGCGGCCTCGGCAGGGGCTAGTTCGACAAGGCCCAGGGTTTCGCGGTCAAAATGCTTGCGTCCTTTCCTGGGAGCCAGGGAAGGCTTGACGGGCTCTTCGATTTCCTTTTTAACTTCGATGGGCGCGGCTTTCTTTCCTTTGCGCGGCGGCGCTTTAGCGGCGGGGGCTTCCGGTGCAGCCGCTGCCGGTTTGGGTTGCGCCTTTTGCGCAGCAGGCTTTTTCTCAGCTGGCGCTTCCTTAACAGGCTCTTTCGCCGGTTCCTTGGCCGCTTTCTTTTCGGCTTTGCGTGCAGCCTCGGCTTCCTTTTCCTTCTTTTTTTCCGCTTCCAGTCGTTTGGTCTCGGCCGCTTCACGTTGCGAGAAGATCTTCTTGCGGATGGTCTCGGCAAAGCTGGCATCGATCGTGGCGCTGGGTGAAAACACATACAACCCCAGCCGCTTCAGTTCAGAAAGGATTACCGCATTCTGAACTGAACACTCTGTCGCCAGTTCTGCGACCGTAATTTTATCCATCTCGACTATGCGCCTCGGACTTATTGCTCACCCTGCTGCCAGAGCAGTGCTGGAACGATCATGTTAAATCAAACAGACCTCGCTTTTCAACCTTCGAGGTCTCGGGGTTCACTGTCCTCGTTCTCCCCTTTCTTCCCTTCCGAAGAGTCGGCGTTGGCCTCATTTTCCGGCCCTCCGGCGAGCGGTGCGGCCTGGTTGGTTTCGCTGCCGGGATCCTCCGCGTCTGCCGCGCTGGACTCTTGTTTCTCCGTGTCCCGCGCCTTGGGCGCGTCCGCCTCTGCAGACTTTCCGGCTTCCTGCGCTTCAGGAGCCTGAATCGCCGTGGGCAGCTCTATGCCTTCAGGAACTTCGATTTCAACCTCTTCAAACAGATCACGCGCAGCTTCCATGATTTTCGCCGCCGTCTTCTCGCCCACTCCGGGGATTTCGACGAGCTTGCTTTCGCCTAGCTCCAGGATTCTCTCTACATTCTCGATGCCGGCCTCACGCAGCTTCTCGACGATGCGCTCGCTGATCCCCTCCAACTCGCCCAGGGCTGTGGACGATGAGGTGAGCGACTCCATGACACTGAGCACTTCCTGTTTCTTCTGCTCCTGGCTCTTGATATCGATCTGCCAGCCAATCAGCTTCGATGCCAGGCGCACGTTCTGCCCCTTCTTGCCGATGGCCAGAGACTGCTGCTTTTCTTCGACAATGACTTCCATCCGCTTCTCGATGGGATCGATGATCAGAACTTTGGAGATCTTGGCGGGATTCAGGGCGTTCGCCGCGTACTGGGCCGGATCATCCGACCACTGCACGATGTCGATTTTCTCGCCGCGCAACTCGCGAATGATGGAATTGATGCGCGAGCCTTTCATGCCCACGCACGCACCCACGGGATCGACATCACGGTCCATCGATGCCACGGCAACTTTGGCGCGATCCCCCGGCTCGTGCACGGCGTTCCTGACCACAATCGTGCCGTCATAGATTTCGGGGATTTCCATCTCGAATAGTCGGAGCAGAAGCTGCGCGTCCACGCGCGAGAGGATGACTTGCGGCCCCTTGGCAACCGGCAAGACTTTGACAATGACCGCGCGCACGCGCTCTCCCTGCTTGTAGGTTTCGAGGCGGGACTGTTCGCGCAGCGGTAGCAGGGCTTCCGTTTTGCCGACGTCGACGATCATGTCCGGTCCCTCAAAGCGCTTGATCACACCATTGACCAGCTCGCCGATCTTTTGAGAATATTCGTTGAAGATGTTCTGGCGCTCGGCCTCACGAACTTTCTGCAGGATCACCTGCTTCGCAGTCTGAGCAGCGATGCGTCCGAGCACGTCCATCGGCTTGGGCATCTCGACCGTGTCGTCTACTTCCAGGCTTTCATCAATCTTCCTGGCTTCTTCCAGGGAGATTTCCAGGCTCGGGTTTTCTACTTGCTCCACGACACGATACACCGCAAAGATCTCCACCATCCCGGCCGCGGGGTCAAATCGTGCGTTGATGTCCTCATTGGTTTTGTAATACTTTCGGGATGCCGCCACCATGGCATCTTCCAACGCATCGATGATGACCTTCGGATCGATATTCTTTTCCTTGCTTATCTGCTCGATGGTTTGCGTGATAATGTTCGACATAGTGAAAACCCCCGGGGCCTACCCCCTAAATCTCAATCATGAGATTTGCTTTCTCAATATCCTCAACCGCGATGTCGACCTTCCTTCCCGGAGCCAATTCGAGCTCCACCCTGCCCTGGGCAACCCCGAGAATCTTACCTTTGAAGTTCTTCTGTCCTTCGATGGGGCAGCGCGTGCGCACACGGGCGTTTTTCCCGGCGAAACGCAAAAAATCGGCCTCTTTAACCAGAGGCCGATCCAATCCAGGCGAAGACACTTCCATCGTGTAGCTGAAAGGTATCGCGTCTTCCACATCCAGCAACACGGAAAACCGCTTGCTGAAGCGCTCGCAATCTGCCAGGGTCACGCCGCCAGGACGATCAATGTATGTTCTCACTATGGGACGATTGCCGCCACCCTTGATTTCAACCAGGACGATCTCCGCCTCCAACGACGCTGCCAGCTGTTCCGCAAGGGTTTGAATCCTCGCTTCCAGACTTTCGCGCGCGTTATTCTCAATGCCAGCCGCCATTTCAATGACCCCAAAATAAAAAAGTGGGCAAACCAAGCCCACTTTTTTCAAAGCTAGCTAACGCACATGTTAGCTTAATAACAGTCAAATATCAAGTTCGGCGGAAATAGCTCAGCTCTTCACACCCAGGCAACGATCGGTTGCCTGCAAATGCTTGGGACGAAAAGCCTCAAGGATCAAGTCATGCTAATCGCCGCGGGGAAATTTCCCTCCGGCCAGTTCTACTTTTTAGGACTGGCAGGTGCCGGAGCCGGAGGTGGCGGCGGCGGTTCCAGGTAGTCGGATTCGCCCATACCCAGTTTAGCCAAGCTCTCCTTATCCGCAATTTTCATATAAGGCTCGCCAAGGACCTGGGCATACACTCCATCTTTGGCTTCTTTGCCGAAAACGCAATCCAACTTAACGATTGCGCCCTGCTTGAGCACAACGCGTGTCCCGGGATTGTCGAGTCCGTACTTGGAGAGTGCGCCAGGCTCTTCCACAAATTCCTTGACCGGTTTCCCCAGGGCATCGAACACTTCATTTACGGCATCCCACTTGGCCTTTTTCTTGTCTTTCCCGACGGTCCAGTCCCCAGCCTGTGATTTGCTCAGGCTCACCGTGCCCTTCGCGTTGGTAACCGTGATGGAGTCGATGTCCACGCGTTGATAGATGGCCAACGCTTTGTCGCGCAGATCCGGAGGCGACTTCAGGAACTTGTCGACGAATTCCTTCTCGACGAAAAACAGCTCAGGGCGGCTCTCGTCCCTGGCAATGTACAGTACAGGAGTCGTGCTGTCGGCTTTTTTCTCCTCGGGTTTGGCCTTTTGCCCCTTCTTGACCAGCTTGGATTTCTCCAGGCCGACCGTCAAGTGCCTGATCCCTTTATCTTTGCCAACCGTAAGACGCAGATCCAAAACCGGTTTATCGAGTCCCAGTCCCGCATAGTCGCCAGGATTCTCATCAAAAAACTCCTTGATGCGCCCGTTGGCGAGGTCGCCCAGGAGAGAATTGACTGCGGAAGAATCGGCGGCCCATTTGTTCTTGCTCTGGATCCACCAGCGGTCGCCCTCCTTGGTCAGATTCACGTTCCCTTTGGAAGTCTGCAGGTCGACCGATTGAGTCTCAAACTGTTCGAATTTGAGAATGGCTTTGTCGCGCAGGTCATCGAGCTTCTTGTTGAAAGCTCCGGCAACCGAGCTGGAGACCAGAAAGACCTGGTTTTTCCCTTGGAGGGCAGCATAGGTAGAGTTGCCCGTGGGATTGTTGCTGCCGAAGCGAATCTCATGAACCTTGCCGTCTTTGGTCTTGAGAGAAACTGTGGTTTGGGCGGGATCCAGGCCAAAGGGAGCGAGACTGGCCGCATTCTCCTCGATCATCTCATCACGGCTGATGTCCGAAGCGGAGCTCAGCAACCGGTTCAACTCATCGGCATCCGCGTCCAGAGACCGCGGGGCGGTGATTTTCCATTGCTTGTCGGCCGCACGGACTGCAGTGATATGTTGGCCCTGCGTGGTCAGATCCAGCTGCTGGACGTCGTCACCAGGCACTTTCCAGATGACCTTCTCCTCCTGTTTCGCCTTGTCGCGCTGCTCTCCCCCTTTGATTTCATAAAAATAGAGGAAAGCGCCCAGACCCACACAGAGGAGCAGGAGAACTAAAGTACCTTTAAAACGCATGCTACCTTCTCCGGCGAGTAAATACGATGATGCCGGCCACGAGCACGGCGCCCGGGAGGAAAACCAAAGTAAAGAACTGCAACATCCTTTGCTGGCTCTGGGAGAGAATCACCTTTCGATCCTCGGGAGCCTTGGCTCGAATGGAGATCAGGTCTTCTTCCTGCGCCAGCCAGCCCACCATGTTCATGAACAGGTTGCCGTTGCCCTGCATTTCAAAGTAGGGATTGGCGGCAAAGTCCGAGTTGCCGATCACTACCATGCGCGCTTTCACCGCGGCCGCGTTATCTGCCGCAGGCTTGATCTCCTTGTTGACGGCCACCGCCATCGGCAGGGGCCCCTTGAGATCGGCTTTTGCATCAAAGGTCGCATTGGTGTTCTTCAGGTCGGTCTCGCCCCAGCTGTCGTCGTTGCTCTTAAAGAGAGTGGTGACGGTTATTCCGCTGCTGGCCTCTTTGGGAGACTGAATAGAGCGAGCCATGGGGAAAAAGGTCATCTGCGCCTTGAACCGATTCGTAATCTCGTGGGGCTCATACTTGAAAACAATCGGAATGCTGGGGCCCGCGCCCATCAGGCGCCCGGCGCCGCTGATATCGAGGATGATGTCGTTGTCCGGCGCCACCTGCCATTCCTTCAGGAACGCGGCCAGGGACGGGGAAGGCGAAGGATCCACCATCACCAGCAAGCCGCCGCCGCGATTCAGGAAGTTGTTGATGAACTCGAACTCCTTGGGGAACGGCTCCGACTTAGGGCCGGCCAGGACGAGCACCTTGGCGTCATCCGGTACCTTGGCTTCGCCGGCAAGATTCAGGACGGAGACTTTGTAGCCCTCTTTCTCCAAGCCCTTCTTGGCACCGGAGTAGCCGCCGCGCTCGCTATCTTCCAGATCCTTTTCTCCGTGACCCTGCACGAAGTAGACGGTTTTGGCTTCCGTCCGCCCAACCTTGATAATGACGTTGGTCAGATCTTCTTCGCGGATCTCCTGATCGCGCTTCTCGATCTTCTCCTGCTTGCCGCCGTACAGTATCAATACAGTACCGGTCTTCAGCGTGGAGCCGGTGAACGGATTCTGAAAGGTCCTGTACTCCGTGACCCCATATTGCTTGGCAATCTCGGGACGCTTATCGGGATCGACAAATTCGAAGCGCACGTGCCGGCTGGCAGCCCGGTACTGCGTCAGGAGTTCCTTCATGGGAGGATAATCACCCCCCGGGAAGAATACCTTGATCTCGAGATCCTTGTCCAATTTGCCGAGGATCTGGGTAGTCTGAGGAGCGAGCGTGAACCGGCCCATCTTAGTCATATCGAACCGCTTCGAATGCCTCTGGCCGATGAAGTTGAGCCCGGCAACCAGGCCAAGGACGAGCGCGACGGAAACGACATAGTTGCTGAAGTATTTCGTCGAGCGCTTGCCGAGGGTCAGCATGATCCGCTTGTAGTTGGCGATCAAACCTACGACGATCGACACGCCACCCAGCAGGGCCAGACCCATCGCCCACTTATCCAGGACGTTGTTGACAGAGTAATAAAGAGCGGCCGCTATCAGCAGCAGCAAGCCCACGGTATCCAACTTTTGTAGAAGTTTACTCATTAGCTTTTCCACCGCAGCGATTCAAGCGAGCGATACGTAAGGAAAAGGCCGAAAAACGCGAATGTGAGATAGAAGATCACATGCGTTGTATCGATCACACCTTTGATGAAATCGTCCAAGTGACTGATGACGGACAGGTAACTGATCACGTCCTTCATCATGCCCTGCACTCCCGATGCCAGGGCATCCACCAGCCAAAGAATGAGGATGACGCCGAGAGTAATCACGCCGGCAACAATCTGGTTTTCCGTGAGAGTGGAGATGAAAAGCCCGACTGCCAGCAAGGCGGCTCCATAGAGAATCAGTCCCAGGTAGCCTGCCAGGATCGGCTTCCAATCGGGTGACCCATAGAGGAAAAGGGCGGAAATCGTGAGGAAGCTGGCCGCAAACATGATCAGCAGGAAAGTCAGGCTGGCCAGGTATTTTCCCATGAGGGCCTGCAGATTTCCTACCGGTGTGGTCAGCAGAAGCTCGATCGTTCCGCGCTTTTTCTCTTCCGCGAACAGCCCCATCGTCAGCATCGGAATCATAAACAGCAGAACCACGCTGATGGTCCCGAAGAAGCTGCGGCTGACCATGCCGGGGACATCCACGGGCGGTGAGCCTTGACCGTACGCTGCCTGCATCATGGTCTGCTGAACCCACGCCGTCAGGATGGTGTAGAAGAAGAAACCCGCGATAAAGAGAAAGACAGTCAAGACAACGTAGGCTATGGGGGAGACGAAATAACTCTTCATCTCACGCTGCCAGATAGCCAGGATGTTTTTCATAGTTAAACCCTCAAGCCCGAGGCAGGGCGGCCGGGCACGGCCGTCCGCCCTATTCTTGTGTTACGAGGTTAATGAAGACGTCTTCGAGGCTCATGGATACGCCCCTCAGCTCGAGCAGGCCCCAGCCCTGAGCGACGATTTCCTTGGCCAGCACCCGGCGCAAATCGGTCTGAAGCTTGCATTCGACCGTGTAGTTCGACGGGCCGCCATTCTCTTCGCCGTCCGCTTTTACGCTGAGCACGCCGTCGATGGTTTTGAGCTTATCGACCACTGCGTCCCTCGGACCGTCTATCGACAAGGCAATCTTCTCAGCACCCTTCATCTGGTTGGTCAGCCCGACCGGAGTATCCATCGCGACGACCTTGCCGTTATGGATGATCACGACGCGGTTGCAGGTCATGCTCACTTCGGGGAGGATGTGGGTGGAAAGGATCACGGTGTGATCCCCCGCCAGACCCTTGATCAAGGAGCGGACCTCGAAGATCTGTTTCGGATCCAGCCCGATCGTCGGCTCATCCAGAATGAGCACCTCGGGGTTGTTGAGCAGGGACTGTGCCAGGCCCACGCGCTGCTTGTAACCCTTGGAGAGCTTGCCTATGATCCGGTTGCGCACATCGCCGATGGCGCACTTCTGCATGACATCATCGACGGTCGCATTGCGCTGCGCAGGCACGGTTCCTTTGATCTTGGCCACAAAATGCAAGTAAGAAGCGACGGTCATTTCCGGATACAGAGGCGGGTTCTCCGGCAGATAGCCGATCCGGCGCCGGACCTCGAGGCTCTCTTCGAAGACATCATAGCCGGCGACACGCGCTGTGCCTTCCGTGGCAGGCATGAAGCAGGTCAGGATGCGCATCGTGGTAGTCTTGCCTGCTCCGTTCGGCCCGAGGAATCCAAGGATCTCGCCCTTCTGGACGGTGAAGGAAATTCCATCGACTGCCTTGCGACCGCTGAAAACTTTGGTCAGATGATCTACTTCAATCACGCCTGGACCTCCCGAATTTGGCTCGCAAAAATGCCAATATTAGTGAATCTGGACCGATGAGTCAACTTCATAAGAATCAAGTGCATTGGCAGGGCCTAAGATTGACGATTTACGATTGACGATTGACGCGGCCCTCAAGGTACGGCTTGTGGACGTCGAAACTCGCCGTCCGTTGCTAAACCGAGCCCATTGGAAATCGAGGGTTGACGCACCTCGCTAAGGAAGGTTAAGGGGGTCCTGTACTTCGTAAATCGTAAATCAAAAAGGTCCATGATTACAAAAAATGAAAATTTTGCTTGCATTCGAGTGATTCTCGTACTATAAATGATCGTTTCCCTTGGCGTTCTTTGCGAATTCTATAGCGATCTTTGCTGCCTCCGTACTCTGATCCTGCCGCCGAAATGGCGTGTTTTACGCCATGCGGGCTGCACGCGGGACTTAACCTGGAAGGAAACGCCCTGCCGGACATGCTTCCGGCTTCGGCAACCGATTAGGCCGGGGAAACAATCCGAAGAAATGGGAACCGGTTCACTGATTCAACGTATTACTCTACGACTGAATCTGAATGGAACGAAGCATCGACCTCTGGATTAGAGCGAGGCATCGTCATATAAATCAAGAGCTTATGAAAACTAAAAAAAACTCCCTCTTTTTGAAACTATTTCCTGCCACCTGCTATCTATAAGTTGTAATCGTTTCTCGGGGAAGAAGAGGAGGCATTACCGGTCAGGGAGTTTCCGGTTGCTTCTGGGTAACTTAAAAGAAAGGCACGCACACTTCGCAACCAGGAATCTCTCTGGGGTAGGACTCGACTACTATGATCGAACTTGACGAAGATGAAATGTCAGAGGCTTCGGATCTTTATGATTCGGAAGATATGGATGGGGAAGGAATAAGCGACGATGAGTTCGCCGGGGTTACCCGCGCAAACTACGTCGATCGCGTACGTTTCAGCCGCGTGCCGTCAGAAGACCATCGGCCGGTCGTCAAGGGAGAAGCTGCACCCTCCACGGATCCCCTTTATATCTATTATCGAAGCATGAGCAAGATTCCTCTGCTCACGCGTGAGGAAGAGGTCTATCTGGCGAAGAAGATCGAAGCGGCCAAGATCAACACCCTGCGCCTCCTATCTTTGACTTCGATCAGCTCTGCCAGATTGATGGAACTCGGCGCGGAGTTGCAGCCGGCTTCCATGATCCCAAGCGCACCTCTGTTGATCGGCGCCGAGGTTCCGCCTGAACCTGAGAACGAGATTTCGCTCGAGGAGCGCAATCATGCGCGCGAGCAGGAAATCCGCCGCATCCTCCACCGCCTCGAGCGGCTGGAGAAGCGCTATCGTGAAATGAAGCTCAACATGAAACGCAAGGGAGTTCGCAACACCGGCCGCAGCAAGGAGCTTGCCAAGATCAAGCATTGCCGCGAAGCCGTTTTCCAGACGCTGTCCAAAATTGAGTTGACTGAAAACCAGATCAATCATCTGGTCGGCGGATTGCAGGACGTTCTCCACCAGATGGAGTGGAGCGAAAAGGTCAGCGGCATGTCCAGAGTAGCCCTGAAGGACCCCGGCAAAGCCAAGTCAGCCAAATCACGCCGCAAAGCTCTGGAAACCGAGTATTTGACCGACGCCGGCGAGTTGCGGAAGATCGTGAATCTGATCTACGAAAACAAGATGGAAATGGCGCGCGCCAAGGATGAGTTTGTCCGAGCCAACCTTAGACTGGTGCTCAGCATCGCCAAGAACTATTCCTATCCGGGGCTCGACCTGCTGGACCTGGTACAGGAAGGAAACATCGGATTGATGAAGGCTGTGGACAAATTCAACTACCGTCTGGGCCACAAGTTCTCCACCTACGCGACCTGGTGGATTCGCCAGAGCATTACGCGCGCGATCGCGGATCAGGGCAGGACCATCCGCATACCGGTCCACATGGTCGAGGCCATGAATCGGGTGCTCAAGACCTCCAATGAGCTTTCGAAGCGCATGGGTCGCGAGCCCAGTGTTCATGAGCTGGCAAAAGAGCTGAAGACTCCTGTTACCAAGGTCACTCAGATCCTGAAGGCGGCGCAGGAGCCCATTTCTCTGGAAGCCACAATCTCCGATAACAAGGATGCAGTGCTGAACAAGTTCATCGAGGACAAGAGTGCCATTTCTCCGGACGACGACGTGATGAAGCACAGCCTGCGCGAGGTGACGAGCGCGGCGCTCCAGACTCTGTCGCCGCGCGAACAGGAGATTGTGCGCATGCGCTACGGCCTGAACGAGACGGGGAAAGAATATACTTTGCAGGAAGTCGGGGAGATGTTCCAGGTCACGCGTGAGCGGATCCGCCAGATTGAGGAGAAGGCTCTCCTGAAGCTGCGCAGCCCTTACCGTTCCAGCAAGCTGCGTGAGTTTGCCGATTTCGTCAGCAAGAACTGAAGGGCAAATAATTCCTGAATCAAGAAGCCCCCTGGATTTTTCAGGGGGCTTTTTTGTATCTAGGAGCCCGTCCGAGAATTAGGAGGGGCCGCGTTCCGAGCGCCGCGGGGGCAGATGCAAGGCGGCGCGACGCAGGCGATGTCGCTGTACATCGTCGAGGAGCGCCAACGCCGCAGATG
>JBGQNR010000053.1:0-29480 GCA_041501225.1 Acidobacteriota bacterium | reverse complement strand
TACGTGGGCGCACATTCCCAGGGCTAACGCCCTGGGCTGATCTGCGGCGCCCTTTCAGGGCTCGCAACGGCCTTGCCTCCCTCCGGGAGGCTTCCTGAGGCCACCCGGTCTGCGGGTGGAGACTCACTCCGGGCACTGAGCGCCGGGCGCCGCACGGCGCTCACTTTTCAGCGCTTGGGATTGAGTCGCTCCAGGATTTCCTTCGAAGATTGATATCCGACGAGACGGAGGGTTTCTTTTCCCTCGCCATCGAGCACGATGATTGTGGGGTAGCCCCCGATGGTGAATTGCTTCACCAGCGCCTTTTCCACGTCGCCGTCGAGCTTGACTCCCACGAACCCTGCGTTCAGGAGCGCCGCTACTTCAGCGTCGGTCCAGATCCATTCGTCCATCGACTTGCATGGGCCGCACCAGGTAGTCTCGAAGTCGACGATTACCTTCCGGCCTGACGAGTTGGCCTGTGCCAAGGCAGCTTCCAGATTGCCATGGCCCCAATTAAAAGGCTTCTGGGTGCGGGGACGGCTGCGCTCCGCAGCCAGCGTGTCGTCGGGGGCGCGGTCAGCAGCCTTTGTAACCGGCCGATCGACGAGAGCAAAGGCGATCGATCTGCCGTCCGGATTCATGCTGCGAAATTCGAGGACAAGCTCCTTGCCTCCTGTCTCCAGGAACATGAGGCGGTTAGTGGGGCGGGCTTCGGTATAGGAAAGGACGCGCTTTTGGGCATCAGGTGACGACGCGGCAAGAACCGACCAGGTATCGCTCTTATCGAAGATGGCGTCATTATTGGAATCCATGACCGCGACCAGAGCGTCGATGCCCTCGACCTTGATCGTACCGCTCCGCCAGGAGGAGACAGAATAGCGAAGGATGTTTGGAGCCATATCACCTTCGCGGACAATCCAGAAGCTCACCATATAGGGTTCCACAATGTCGCCTTGAGAACCACTCTTGTAAGGGATCGCCAACTCCACCTTGGAGAAGGAACTCCACCAAGCCTTGGTCTTGTCGTTGACGGTTGGCACGGTCACCAGGGCCGGCCCGTCATCGGTGAAATCGTCATTCCGGTTGCGATCCAGGTAGATCCTGCACAAATCCGCGGGATGGCCTGCATCTGCAGTTGCCAGTACCGGGATCCATGCCTTTTGGGTCGGACCGGTCTGAATCATGCCCGCCTTGGCTGGGCTGACCGCACCTTCCGGAAGGCGGGTTCCTGCTTTGAGATCGGTCAATGGCACCTGCGTTCCTTTGGGGGAGAAGTTCGGCGCCGGTCCGTTACCAGGAGAACGGTAGGCAAGATCGGCATGGAAGATCCGATCCTGTCCTGCGACCGTCATTCCCACCGCACCCAGCAGAATCATCCAAGCTGCGAAGGCTTGCGCTGCTTGCTTGCACATGTTGTCCTCCCGAGCCAATTAAATCCGTTTATGAAAAAAGCAGGCCACGGCGTCCCGGGATTTACCCCTTAGGCGTTAACTTAAGCCACTTCCACCACGTGGACTTGGACCTAGACATGGACTTGGACCTGGGCGTTCTTGTACTCGACACATTTTCGAGAGCATCCCAATGGAAAAGGCTGCACGGCGGAGTGGGTCGCCCAAAGCGCGGCGCTAAAGGCAATGGCAGTTGCAGGCGGCAAGAAACAGACGGCAGCCTGCCAAACGGAAAGCCTGCGAAAGTTCTCGTCGGGCAGCATGGCCCGAGTCTACGTCCAGGTCTAGGTCCAAGTCCACGTCCACGTGAGGGAAAGGGCTTAAGTTAACGCCTAAGGGGATTTACCCTGCCCCTGCGGCCTTCAGGAGTTGCTCCATCCGGCGGGCCAGGTTTTTTGCCTTCATCAGCGCCGAAATGACCGCTGCACTTGCCGCTCCCGCTTCGAGCACGGGGCGTAGGTGTTCCAGCTCGATGCCTCCGACCGCCACAACCGGCCTGGTTGATAGACGGCATGCCTTTTGCAGCATCGCGAGCCCTACCACCGGGGAATGGCCCGGCTTAGAGGCGGTAGCAAAGATGGGACCGAAGCCGAGATACTGTACCGGCAGCTTAGTTCCTTGCTTGATTTGAGCCAAAGAGTGAGTTGAGAAACCGAGGATCGCATCTCTCCCGAGCACGACGCGGGCGGATTGCGGCGGCAAATCCTCCTGGCCGAGATGCACCCCGGACGCTCCGCTGAGAAGTGCGAGATCGCAGCGATCGTTTACGATGATCCGAGCATCAAATCTGGCCGCAAGCTCCACGCAGCGGCGCAAATCGTTGAGGAGTTCGCCCAAGGGGGTTTCTTTGTCGCGGATTTGAATGACGGTCGCCCCGCCCCTCACCAGTTCGCGCACAATCTCCAAATGGCTCGATTTCCCTGCGAGGCGTTTGTCCGTGATGGGATAGATCGGAGGGAGCTTGAATCTCATGGGTGCTGGCGCTGTGAGAAGCGTTCGAGAAAGCGGGTGGTGATCCGGCCCTCCAGGAAGTCGAGTTCATTCAGGATGCGCTGATGCAGCGGGATCGTTGTTTTCACGCCTTCGACGATGGTCATTTCCAGGGCGCGCTTCATGCGGCTGACCGTTTCACTGCGGCTGCCGGCATAGGTGATCAGCTTGGCGATCAAAGAGTCATAATAGGGTGTGATGACGCATTCGTCGTACGCTGCCGTATCGACACGCACACCGCAACCGCTCGGTGGATGAAAGGCCGTGAGCTTGCCCGGGCAGGGCAGGTAGGAGTCAGGGCATTCGGCGTTAATGCGGCATTCCATGGCCGAACCCCGGAAGACAATGTCTTCCTGGCGCAGCCCCAATTTCTCTCGCGCGGCGATCCGGATCTGTTGCTTCACCAGATCCACGCCCGTGATCATCTCGGTGACCGGGTGCTCGACCTGGATACGGGTGTTCATCTCCATGAAGTAGTATTTGCCCCGGTCATCGAAAATGAACTCGAGGGTTCCCGCATTGGTGTAATTCACCTGCTGCATGGCTTTGACCGCTAGATCGCCCACCTCGGCACGCAGTTCCGGCGTGACATACGTTGAGGGCGCCTCTTCGATCAGTTTCTGGTAGCGACGCTGAATGGAGCATTCCCGCTCGCCAAGGTGCACGACATTTCCATAAGCGTCGGCCAGGATCTGGAACTCTATGTGGCGGGCCGCCGGCAGATATTTCTCCATATAAATATCGGAGGAACCGAAAGCCGCCTGAGATTCGTTGCGCGCCACTTCTATGGCTTCGGGCAATTCGGCAGGCGAATTTACGATCCGCATCCCTTTGCCGCCGCCGCCGTTTGATGCCTTGAGGATTAGCGGATAGCCAATCTCTTCTGCGAGTTCGAGAACCCCTGTCGTAGGGCTCTTGATCTTCTCTGTGCCGGGCAGGATCGGCACACCCGCTTCCCGCATGACCTTGCGTGCCATCTCCTTGTTGCCCATGAGCCGGATGACTTCGGGCGAGGGGCCGATGAACGTCAATCCACATGCCTCGCAAACCTCGGCAAAGTAAGCGCTTTCCGCCAAAAAACCGTATCCGGGATGGATGGCATCTGCGTTGGTGATCTCGGCCGCGCTGATTACGGCCGGAATGTTGAGGTAGCTTTCCGTGCTGGGTGGGGGGCCGATGCAGACAGCCTCGTCGGCGAAGCGCACGTGCAGAGAATTCTGGTCGGCCGTGGAGTAAACCGCCACCGTAGGTACACCGAGTTCTTTACAGGCGCAGATGACGCGCAGGGCGATTTCACCACGATTGGCTATCAGTATTTTCCGGAACATGGGAGGCATGCCTATTTATGGGTTCTAATGCCGAAGAGCTTCTGTCCGAATTCGACAGGATGACCGTTCTCGACATAGATATCCACCACTTCTCCGGCAGCGTCGGAAGGGATCTCATTCATGAGTTTCATCGCTTCCACGATGCAAAGAATCGAGCCAACCTCGACTTTGGCGCCGATCCTGACATAGGGTTCTGCCGTTGGGGCGGGTGTCCGATAGAATGTACCGACGATAGGCGAGGTGACTGTATGCAGGCCATCCTCCTGGGTCGCCTCTTCTTTGGGGACGGCGGTGGATAGAAAGACACCTGTCAGAGGGACACTGGTTTCCCGGCCGATCGGCGACGGTCTCGAGCCGGCAGGCGCGGCCGGCAGAACCTCGATTTCGCCGGGAAGGACGCCTCTGCGCAACCGTATCCTGGTACCCGTATGCTCCAGTTCAAACTCATTGATGTCGCTCTGCAAAATGTCGTGGATGAGATCCTTCACTTCCTTGATGTTCATGGAGCGCTTCCTATGGCACGATCAATTCTACTGAGTGCTTAGTTATACCCTGGATCCGTATGCCGCATCCGGCTGTGATAAGGTACCAAGTGTCCCCGATTTCCTCAATTTTTTCAATGGCTTTGATGGGATCGAAGGGCAAACTACCCAAAACGCAAAAAAAGTCCGCCCCCGGCCATTTTCGCATTCCCTGGTTTTAATGGAGATAGGGCAGATTTAAAAGGATAGCTCTTGCATCAGGGGGGCGGCGGCGCGAGACATCTCGAAGAAGGCTTTTCCCGTATGCTCGTGCCCGGCAAGGAGTAGGATGAGGAAGTAGTCGGCGGTCAGGGTCTGCAGCAGTATCTTCCCTTGATCTACGACCAGGAGGGAAGCGTGCAGGCCACCCATATCTGTATCCGTCGCGGCCTTCCTGGATGCCCGGTAGAACGCGGCATATACGGCTGCAAGGCCCTCAGCTTCGGCACGAAACGATAGGTTGTCAGTCTCCAGCAGAACGCCGTCGCTGCCCACGATCATGGCCCAGCGCGCTCCGGCTTGGGCCACGAGTTTTGCCAGGGTCGATTGGAACATGGACTGCCTTACTTCACGATCCTCGGGGTGATGAAGAACAAGACCTCCTGCGTGCTGTGAGATACCATAGTGCGCTTGAAGAGGTTGCCAAAAATCGGCAATGAGGCCAGGCCTGGCACTCCGTCCACCTGCGTCTGTTCATTTTCGATTATGATGCCGCCAATGATCGTGGTCCCGCCATCGGAGACCAGCACGCGCGTATTGGACTCACTGGTGCGGATCGATGGAATACCCATCACCTGGCGGGCGAAGTCTGGGGTGTTGTTTTCGACCTTGAGGTCGAGAACTACATTGCCTTCCGAAGTGATCTGGGGCGTAACGGTCAGGGTAAGGGCGGCATTCACGAACTGCACCGTGACGGTGTTGTTGGCGATGACCTGAACCGGGAAGCGCAAGCCCTGGGTAATACTGCCGGGGCTGTTGTTCTGGGTCGTCAGTTTCGGTTGGGATATCAGCTTCGCCTGTCCTTTGGTCTCTCCTGCCGTTATGGCAGCATCGAGGAGGAAAGTGTCGAAGATGTTCCCAACCGACAGCCCCAATCCGCCGAACGGCTTCTGCGAGGGCAGATTCACGTTGAAGTTGCCCGGATTATTCGATGCATTAGGTCCGGTGGACACTCCGGCGCCCTGGCTCGCCGTACTCTGTGATGCGCCTCGGCCGGTCGTCGGACTACCAGCAGAATATGCGTTGGTTGGCGACGTCGACGGCCTCGTTCCGCCGATGGTGCCGAAAGTGTTGGGGCCGCCAGCGGTTACACGTTCGAGGTTCCCCTGCACAAAGCCGAATTGAACGCCGATGTCGCGCGCGAAATCGCGGTTGGCTGAAACGATGCGCGCTTCGATCTCGACTTGTGGTTCGGGTGCATCGAGTTCGTCAATGATCTGCATGACTCTGTCCAGCGAACTCGGAATATCCGTAAGCACCAGCGAGCCGGTTCGCTTGTCTTCTACAACCAACCCGCGCGCCGACATCTGATCTTTCAGAACAGCTAGGATGTTTTCCGACTTCGCATAGTTCAGACGCCGAATGCGGGTGTCAACGTCGGCTGCCAGCAGTTCCGCTTTTTTGAGATCTTCGCGCTGCTTTGCCTCGGCTTGTATGGTCTTTTTCGAGGCGATGCGGACGACATTTCCGTCTATTTGCTTGTCGAGCGAGTTGTTTCTCAGCACGACCTCGAAGATCTGGTCCCAGGGCGCCTTGGTCATTTTGATCGACGTGGTGCCTTTGACTTCAGGATCGACGACGATGTTGATGCCCCCTTCTTCCGACATGAGGCGGAAGAAGTCTACGAGCGCAATGTTGACGAGATCCAATGTGAGGGGGTGCCCCGAATACGCTTCCTGAAACGGACCGGCGGACGGGGCCGGCGGAGGCGTTGCGGGCGCAGGTTCCTGATGCGGCGGAGCGGGTTTCTCCTTGATCTGATGAGGCTGTACCCGAACGGACGGTTGGGCCGACGCCGTGGCCAGTGCGCTCTGTGGAATCTCAGAAGCAGCAAGGTCGCTGATGATCGGGACGACGGCAGGGAGCGTGTCCGCTTCCTGTTCGGCGCGAGCGGGCATGGAGGTGGTCTTGGGAGCTGCCACCGGGGGCTTTGAACCGGGATCGGCAGCTGGGGCCGTTACTGCAGGCGCCGGCGCCTGCGGCTTCGGAGCGCTGATGGTACCGCCTTCCGTTGCCCTGAAGGTTATGCGCACACCCTGGCTGTCGGCCGAGATCTCGTGGTTGCCGTAATTCTTGTCCAGATCGAACACCAGCCGGGCGATCTTTGGATCTGTGCTTTGGAATTGACGGATGCGAAGCTGTTTGACTCCTGCGGCCCCAATCGGGTAGCTCAGGACGGAGGCACGGTTCTCGACATTCAGGAAGTCCACGACGAGTCGCGCAGGGTTGCTGAGGTCGAATTCCTGGTAACTCGGCAGGCAGCTGCTGCTGACCGAGACCATGAGGCTCTTCCCCTCCTGGTTGGTCGTGACCGCCGAAATGAAACCGGCGGGCGCGGTGGCGATCTTTTCCGCCACGCTCTTGTCCGAGAGATAAGGAAGATCTAGGTTTTCGACCCCCTTGAACGTTTTTTGCACGGCGGCTTCCTGCCGGCCATATCCCGCCGCCATCAAGGCAAGCAGCAGCAGAGGAAGCAGAACCATGCACAAAACGCGCCGACGGACTCTTGTCGTGGTGGCCAGGCTCCTGATATTGACGGATCGCATTCTCATAGCAGCATTCCTATTAAGTTCTGAGACGCTTGGTGATTTCCTGGGTCAAGACCTTGCCGCTTCTCAGCTTGGTCTCGTGAATCAGCAGCACGGAATCGATGTTGATGGCCTTCAAAAAGCCGTCATACAGACGATCCCCTTCGCGCAGGAAATAGACTCGTTTGTCGGTTCCTTTAAAAACTGCCGTTTTCCCCTCCGGGCTCAATGACATCCCGAGCAGTTCCACCTCGTTGGTGCTCATGCCTGCGATACCGGGAGGCGGGGTTACCCTGGGAATTTCCGAATCCGGGTCTATCGTGCCCTTGCGTTGGCCGAGTGGATTCAAGAAAGGGTCCGGCCGGTTGCCGGATTCATAACGGACTCCAGCGATTCCCGTCGGAGACTCGACGACGGGGGCGGTTTTTCTGACCGTAGCGGCCTTGTTTTCCGGAGTCTGCCTGCTAACGGCGGAGGGTGTCAGCAGGGCAACCCATGCCAGAGCCACAAGCCAAATTAATGAAGATTTTCTTAACATTTCTGCCCTATTTGACGGGAGCGCTGACTATATCATCCCGATAAACAAAGGTTGTCGCCGTAAAGCTGGCACTGAGCGTTCGCGAGGGATCGGTTGAGCCCTCGATGATCTTGACCACGAGATTGTCGACATTGATGATGCGCCGGAACTGACCGATTTTTTCCACGAAGCCTCCCAATGCGTTATAGGAGCCCTGGATATCCATGGTAATTGGCCAGTCGGAATAAAATGCGCGCGGGACAGCTGCCTGCGGTGCGAATTTGACGATCTTCAAGGTGCTGTCGGCCGCCATGTTTTGCACAGCTCGCATAACATCCGGCGTCTCTTTCTGTGCCGGCAGAATGCGGCGCAACTCCTCCAGGCGAGCGTCGAGCACGGCCAGGTCGCGCTTGAACTGATCCAGCCGTTGTTCGACCTCCGAGGCCTGTGCCACGGCGGTCTCCAATCGGGCGATTTCCGTTAGCAGCGCGCTGCGCGAGGTCACGAGATCCTGCAAATAGAAAAAATAACCCACGGCAGCAAGACCAATGGCCAGGATTGCGACAATAGCCAGCTGAACATTACGCGGCAGATTTTCCAGTTTGAATTTGCCAAGTGCCATATGCAGCATTACTCCGTAGACTTCTTAGGTGCACTGACGCAGACCAGCGTGAATTTTGCCGCTTCCTTCTGCTGATCCTCATAAAGTTCGAGGTCGACGGTCTTGAAGTATCCCGTGGCCGCCAGATTGCTCAGCAAATCCGGGATAGTTTCACCCCGCTGGGTGAATCCGGTGATACGCACCTGACTCCCCTTCTGCTCGATGCTGGTCAACCAGAGGACGGCGCCGGTCGGAATGCTGCGGATCACGGCATTCAGCAGCAACACCGGTCCGGTCTGATTTGCCTTGAGCTGAGTGATGACATCAATGCGGTTCTGACGCTCGCGCTTCATCTTCTCGAACTGATCGATCTGCTTTCTCAGCGTTTGCAGACGGGTGTTTTCCGCGGCGAGCCGGTTTCGGGAAGTCGTAAGTTCTGCGACTTGCTTGTTCAGGTAATACCAAGTCCCCCCTAGACCCGCAAGAACCAATATCAGCGCCACAAGCATCATCCACCCCAACGGCGAGGTCGTCGGAGCGACCGTCATGTGGCGGGTTTGCACGGTTTGATCTCTGAGCAGATTTACCTTGATCATAGCTGCTCTATTCCTCGGTGTTCCGCAGGGCGAGCCCGATGACGATCGCCAGATCCGGAGACCGGTCGGCGACAAACGGGAAGCGCTTCGGGTCGTAGCTGATGTTTTTGAAGGAATCAAATTTCTCAGTCGGAATTTCGAACTTGCGGGCCAGCATTTCCAACAGTCCGGGAGTATGCGCACCGCCGCCGCTCACCAGCATGCGGTCGATATGATCCACTGTGGTGGTCGATTTGAAGAAATCAAAGGTTTTCTGGATCTCCAGGCAGATGATCTCCGTCACGGATTCAATGACGTGCTGCACCTCCGCCGGGTTGAGCCCGTCCACGGATTCGCCGTGTTTGAGGGCCTGAGCCTGGCTGAAGTTCAGGTTGAACTCCTTCTGGATAAAGTCGGTGTATTGTCGTCCGCCGACCCCGACGTCGCGCGTGAACAGGAAGTTGCAGCCGCTGACAATATTAATGGTCATGATGCTGGCGCCGATGTCGAGCAGGGCCACGGTAGTGCGCGCCGTAGGCTCATAATTGACTTCATAGGCATTCTGGAGCGCGAAGGCGTCGACATCGACGACCACCGGACTTTTTCCAGCCATCGAAATCACGCTGGTGTGGTCGGTGATTTTTTCTTTCTTCACTGCAACCAGGAGGACATCGAGCTGATCGGAGCTGGCGTTCTCTCCCAACACCTGGTAATCCAGGTTCACATCCGTAATATCAAATGGGATGTATTGCTCAGCCTCCCAGCGGATGGATTCCGCCAGATCTTCTTCGCTCTGGATGGGGAGGGAGATCTTCTTCACGATCACCGAGTGCCCCGAGATCGAAGTGGCGACACGACGGTTTTTTA
This sequence comes from Acidobacteriota bacterium, assembly GCA_041501225.1. Taxonomy (GTDB): domain Bacteria; phylum Acidobacteriota; class UBA6911; order UBA6911; family UBA6911; genus JAFNAG01. The sequence continues at coordinate 19,904 of JBGQNR010000053.1, read as the reverse complement.
TCGCCTCCTGGGTAAAGATCCGGTTGATGGCATCGGCGACCGGGATTTTGGAAATCACCACCCCGTCCACGATGCAATCCGGGGAGAGCTGTTCAATTCCGAGGCTCATGAGCTCGAAACCGCCGTGGCGCAGGGGGCGCAGCTGTGCCGCCTTGACGCTGCTGGATCCGATATCCAGGCCTACGACTTGTTTGGATCGATTAAATAGTGTCAGTGCCATGAGATCTCAAATTCTGGTCACAGGTTCAATATGGGTTAACCATTCAGGGGGATGACCTTGACAGCGACCGATCCTATCGGAAGACGGCAAATGCTCACGAGGTGCGACTTCCAATGGGCTCCGATGCTCTCGGCCCGGCCATTCCCGTCTCAAAAACACTTATCGTTCGGAACATTGAATAACCTTCATTATTTTTTCTGGCAGTTACGCGGCCATTTTCCGGATATGTAGTTTCGGGTGTCATGGACTTTTTTCATGAGTAGTAGCCGACCCCTATCCTGCTCCTGTTTAAGAAGGAAATAAGTGAGATGCGTCGCAAAAACTCACATTTGTGGGCGATTCTTGGTGAATAGGGGGTTTGAGCAGTGCTTCAGGCATGGTAACATAAAGGTTTGTCGGGATCTTCCTGTTGGATCTTAGCGGGGGGCGGCATAGGAAATTACCTCTGGCACAGCATGTGCCTCCCGGCACGGTTCTTTCCAAGACGAGTATCCGCACCAGAAATTCAGCCAAATTGTCTTGACAGTTGGGCTGCTGTTGGTTAGCCTAAAAGTTTGTTTTGCCTTGTGGATATGCCATGGAGTAAATGATGAAGAGTTACATACCCGGCGAGCAGGATATGCAGAAACAGTGGCATGTGGTCGACGCCGAGGATCGGGTCCTCGGGCGCCTTGCCACGCGCGTGGCCAACCTCCTGACTGGCAAGGATAAAGCGGTATATACGCCGTTTCTGGACACCGGAGACCATGTCATTGTCATCAACGCCGCCAAGATCCGGCTGACCGGCAAAAAGCTGACCGAAAAGCTTTATCGCCACCATACGGGGCATCCGGGCGGCCTGCGTGAGGTAGCCGCCGGAGTGCTCATGGCGCAAAATCCGGAACGGGTCGTGCAGGAAGCGATTTTCGGCATGTTGCCTAAATCCAAGCTGGGCCGGGCGATGCGAAAGAAGTTAAAGGTTTATCGTGGTCCACATCATCCTCATCAGGCGCAGCGGCCCAGTGCACTCGCCCTGTAAACGGATTATGTGTGACGAAGAAATGCTAGTATCTATTTAAGGCAAGGAGTCCGAGTTTGGCGACAGTTCAATATTACGGGACCGGAAAGAGGAAAAGTTCCACCGCTCGGGTTTATCTGATGCCGGGAATCGGCGATATCAAGGTGAACAAACGCGAGCTGGCGGATTACTTCCGCAACGAGACTCAGCGTACGGTCATTCGCTCTCCCCTTACCATCACCGACTGCCTGGGGAAATTCGATCTCAGGATCACGGTCGATGGCGGCGGGATATCCGGGCAGGCGGGAGCCATTCGCCTTGGAATTACCAAGGCGCTGCTCGAGTTCAACGGCGAGTTGCGCCCCAAGCTGAAGCGGGCGGGGATGCTGACCCGCGATTCCCGAATCAAGGAACGGAAAAAATACGGTCAAAAAGGAGCCCGCAAGCGGTTCCAGTTCTCCAAGCGGTAACCTGAGGGAGGTTCTATTTGGTCTCGATTAGCATGAAGCAGCTGCTGGAGGCAGGTGTCCATTTCGGCCACCAGACGAAGCGCTGGAACCCGAAAATGAAGGAATATATTTTCGGGGAAAGAAACGGCATCTATATCATCGACCTGCAGAAGAGCCTGAGGCTCTTCAAGAACGCGGTTCAGTTTATCTACGAACTCGGGGCGCAGGGCAAGACGGTGCTTTTTCTGGGCACAAAGCGCCAGGCGCAGGACGTTATTCAAGAGGAGTCTCAGCGCTGCGGGATGTATTACGTGAACCAGCGCTGGCTCGGCGGACTGCTCACCAACTTCGCCACGATTCAGAAGAGCATCAAGCGGTTTCGTGAGCTGGAATTGATGCAGTCCAACGGGCAGTATGATCTTCTCTCCAAGAAAGAAGTAGCCCGCCTGGAACGGGAGCGCAAGAAACTGGAGAAAAACCTCTCGGGCATCAAGGAAATGACCCAGCTGCCCGAGGCGCTTTTCGTCATCGACACCAAGAAAGAATCGATCGCGGTGCAGGAGGCGCGCAAGCTGGGCATCCCGATCGTGGGTGTTGCGGATACCAATTGCGACCCGGATGAGATCGACTACATCATCCCCGGCAACGATGACGCGCTTCGTGCCATTCGCCTCATCGCAAACACGATATCCCAGGCTTATCTCGATGGGCGTGCCGTCTTCGAAGCGCAGCAAAAGGAACTGGCGGAGCAGCTGGAGAAGCAGCGTCAACTGCAGGCCCAGCAGGCCGCGGCCGCGCGCGAAGCAGCCGCGAAAGCTGCCGCAGCTGAAGCCGCCCGCAGGGCGGCCGAGGGGAAAGAGGCCGGAGAGGCCGCATCGGCGCTGGCCGAGGGTGTTGCGCCGCAGGCCGAGGCAGGTGGCAAACCCAAGACCACCTTTAAGAAGACGCTCCAGCGCAAAGCCCGGCCCAGCAAAAAGCCGGAATCCCAGACGCACGCCGATGCCGGGGAGCCGTCCGAGCCTGAAGCACCGGCCGGACAAGCCGCGCCGACTGAGACCCCAGCGCCGGTTGAATCGACGGCGGCCCCGGCTGTGCAGTCGGAAGAAAACCAGCCCGTTGCCCCTGCGTCCAATGAAACGGATCCGACGCCTGGAGAGCAGGGGGCTTAGAGATTCGGCCGGACGGCGGCGACTGACTTCGCGTCATTTTAACTTCACCCACCTTTCGAGGCGGCCCCGCGGCCCGGGGCCGGCAGTGCTGCAGGCGGCTGTGTGAGACAGCGCGGCGCCTCAGTGCGGGTGCGCACAGATTTGATTTTTGGAGGAACGGTATGAGTATCTCGGCAGATCTGGTCAAAACGCTCCGGGAAAAAACCGGGGTTGGTTTCATGGAATGCAAGACCGCGCTGGCGGAAGCCAAAGGGGATCTGGAAGCCGCTGTCACGATCCTGCGCAAGAAGGGTCTGTCCGCGTCTGCCAAAAAGGCGGGCCGTGAGACCAAGGAAGGGCTGATCGGCTGCTACGTGCACAACGGGAAAATCGGCGTGATGGTGGAGTTGAACTGCGAGAGCGATTTCGTGGCGCGCAATGCCGATTTTCAGGCCCTGATCCATGATATCGCCATGCACATTGCCGCCAGCGATCCGCGCTTCGTTCGTAAAGAAGATGTGACCGAGGATGTGCTGTCCAAGGAGCGGGAGATTTATCGGGAACAGGCCCGCACCACCGGAAAGCCGGAAAACGTGCTCGACAAGATCGTCGAGGGTCGGATGACAAAGTTTTATGCTGAAACCTGCCTGCTGGAGCAGCCCTTTGTCAAAGAGCCTTCGATCTCGGTGAAGGACCACATCGCCAGTCACATCCAGAAAATTGGCGAGAACATCCAGGTGCGCCGCTTCGTTCGCTACCGTCTCGGCGAATAGTTGCCGCGGCGCCAGGCCGCGCGGGAGGGCTTATGGAGGAAGGTCAGTGCACCCCTCGGTACCATAGGGTCTTGCTGAAGCTCAGCGGCGAGGCGCTCATGGGCGGGCAAGGATACGGCGTTGACCCGCGCATGGCCGATCGTATTGCCGGGGAGATCGAGGAAATCCACGGCATCGGCGTGCAAGTAGCCGCCACCGTGGGCGGCGGCAACATCATCCGTGGCATCTCGGTCAGCGCAGCGGGCATGGATCGCGTCCAAGGCGATTACATGGGAATGCTGGCTACCGTCATCAACGCACTGGCACTGCAGAATGCCCTCGAGAAGCGCGGCGTGTTCACCCGGGTGCAGTCGGCGATCGAAATGAGGACGGTTGCGGAACCTTATATCCGCCGCCGCGCCATCCGCCATTTGGAGAAGGGCCGGGTGGTGATTTTCGCCGCCGGCACGGGAAACCCGTATTTTTCCACCGATACCGCCGCGGCCCTGCGCGCCATCGAGATCGGCGCCGAGGCGATCCTCAAAGCCACCAAGGTCGACGGCATCTATGATGCCGACCCGGTGTTCAATCCCTCGGCGAAATTGATCGAAAACCTGACCTACCTGGAAGTTCTGGAAAAAGGTCTCCGGGTCATGGACACCACCGCGATCACCCTGTGCATGGAAAACAAACTCCCCATAGTGGTTTTCAATCTGCTCCGTCATGGTAATATCAGGGACGTCGTTATGGGTGCCAGGGTGGGTTCTACCGTTCAGGGATAGATCCGCTCTCGCAGGGCCCAGATGTCCCGGCTCATTCCATAAGGAGATCCATTTCAATGGTCCGACAGATACTCGAAACAACGCGCAAGCGGATGGAGAAGTCGATCGAGGGGATGCAGCACGGTTTGGCTGCGATCCGAACCGGCCGCGCTTCGATCAGCATTCTGGATCATATTCAGGCAAACTACTACGGAACTCTCACTCCCCTTAACCAGATGGCTTCCTTGTCGACGCCGGAGCCCACAATGATCCTCATCCAGCCATGGGACCCATCGACAATCTCCGCGATTGAAAAGGCCATCCTGTCATCGGACTTGGGGCTGAATCCCACGAATGATGGCAAGGTGGTCCGGCTTCCCATCCCCTCGTTGACGGAGGAGCGTCGTAAGCAGCTGGCCAAAACGGTGGGACACATCGCCGAGCAGCATCGCGTCGCCATCCGGCAGGTGCGGCATGACGCCAATGACCTCCTCAAGGCTAAGCTGAAGGAAAAGGCGATTTCCGAGGATGATGAGAAGGATGCACTGAAGAAGATACAGGACCTGACCAACGATTTCATCACTCGCGTAGACGCCCTGCAGAAGAAAAAAGAGGCGGAAATCCTCGAGATCTGAGACGCCGCGGTCGCGGAATAGGAATCATATGCTGGAATGGATTGGCGGCGCCTACCACTGGATTACCGATGTCCAGGGGATTGTTCAGTGGGGCGGGACTTTTCTTGTCTGCACCATCGTCTTTATGGAAACGGGATTATTCGTGGGGTTTTTCCTCCCGGGAGATTCTCTGCTGGTTACGGCGGGCATCTTCGCCGCCACCGGCCACCTCGATCTTGCGACTTTGCTGTTTCTCGTCTCAGTGTGCGCGGTTGCCGGCGACCAGCTTGGCTATTGGATCGGCCGGAGCGCAGGCGAGGCTCTTTACCGGCGCGATGATTCCTTTTTTTTCCGAAAGAAGCATCTTCAGCGCGCGCACGATTTCTATGAGAAGCACGGGGTTAAGACGATCATTCTGGCCCGCTTCGTGCCGATTGTGCGCACGTTTGCAGCGCCCGTCGCAGGGGCGGCGAAAATGAAATATCGCCGCTTTCTTGCATTTGATATGGTGGGTGGAATGCTCTGGGTGTGGAGCATGGTGCTGGTGGGGTATTTCCTGTCCTCGGCAATTCCGAATGTCGATCAACATATCCATATTGTGATTGCGATTGTGATCTTCCTGTCCATTCTTCCCGCGGTGATTGAAGTGCTGCGCAGTCGGAGCAAGAAGCACGCTGCGCCTTGAGCCGCACTCCCCGGCGGAGACCGCGGGCTCATATGGGACGTCTTTGACGGCAGCCATCGCCATCGATGGCGGTCCCAAATCTTGATGAGAGACCTTGGATTCGAGTACCATAATTATTCAGCAAATTCTTTGAGGCTTTTCCATGATCGCTGCAACGCAAATGAAACGCGGGATGACCATTAAACTGAACGGCGAACTCTATCGCGTCTTTTCCACCATGCACATCACGCCGGGGAACTGGCGCGGCATGGTGCAAACCAAACTCAAATCCGTGAAGACCGGGGCCATTATCGAAAATCGCTTCCGTTCCGAGGATCGAGTCGAGCAGGCCTACCTGGAAACTCACGAGATGGAGTATCTCTACACGGATGGCACGGACTACTACTTCATGAACACCTCGACTTTCGAGCAGATCCATCTTCCCCCGGATTTGCTGGAGGACGCGGTTCCGTATCTGACCCCGAACATCAAGATCCAGGTGGAATTCTATCAGGGCAGGCCGATCGGCATCGAATTGCCGGCCTCGGTCGAGCTCAAAGTCATCTCCACCGAGCCTGCGCTGCGCGGCGCAACCGTCAGCAATGTCAACAAACCCGCGACGCTCGAGACCGGCCTCGTGATCCAGGTTCCACCATTCGTGAATGAAGGGGAAGTGATCCGTGTCGACACGAGCGAAGGGAAATACCAGGAACGAGTGAAGTCCTGAACCCATTTTGGATTGCAGGACTGGCGCTCCCCGGACCGCAAAATGGTGCCGACAACTCAAAATCCGCTATCCAAAATCCAAAATTCGCAGCGAGCAGATTTGACCCTTGAAAGATAGATGGGGTTCCTCTGTTGATTTTGCCGCCCGCGAGTGGTAAGTTTCTCCGCTATTCTTTGCAGAGTCTCCAGGTTGTTATGCCGATCCTTGCACGACGAGGTGACCTGAGCCATGAGAGAACTAACCCAGAGCGTGCGATTGTCCCCGAGCGAAATCCCGCATAGGATTTATGGTCTGGAGAATTGGGCGGCTGGATACTTCGGGGTGAGTGAGCAGGGATGCCTTACAGTCCATCCTACACGCAATCCCCTCATGGGTGTTGAAGTGATTTCTCTCATCAACACCCTGCAGCAACGCCGCGTAACTCCTCCTTATCTTCTCCGGTTCCCCCAGATTCTCGACGCTCAGATCAAAGAATTTCATGAAGCGTTCCGCAATTCGATCGCGGAATATGGTTACGGCGCGCGCCACCGCGGTGTTTTTCCGATGAAAGTAAATCAGAAACGGAGCGTGGTGGAACGCTTGACGGCCGCCGGCCATCGCTATGAATACGGCCTGGAAGTCGGCACCAAGGCGGAATTGGCCGCGGCGCTCACTATTGCAGTTCATCCCAACGCGCTGCTGATCTGCAACGGCGTCAAAGACCGGCGCTACCTCGAATGGGCGATTAATGCGGCCAAGGTCGGGAAGAATCCGGTCATCGTCATCGAGGAAGTTTCCGATCTCAAGAAGATCGCAGAGGTATCCACGGCGTTGCAGGCCAAGCCGACTCTGGGAGTCAGGGTCCGCATTTCATCCCGCGGGGCAGGGAAGTGGGAGGAATCCGGCGGCGAAACCTCGAAGTTCGGCATCAACACGATTCAGCTTCTGGATTGTCTGAAATCTTCCACCGATTCACAGATGGCGCGGCAGCTCAAGATGCTGCACTTCCACATCGGTTCCCAGATCACCGATGTGCGCAGGATCAAGAGCGCGATCAAAGAAGCAGCCCGCGTGTACGCCAAGGTTTACAAGATGGGGTACCCCGTGGAATTTCTCAACGTCGGAGGCGGCCTGGGCGTCGACTATGACGGCAGCCGCACGGCATCCGACTGCAGTGTGAACTACAGCATTCAGGAATATGCCAACGATATTGTCTATACGATCGATGAGATCTGCGAATCGGAAAATGTGCCGCCACCGACGATCGTGACCGAAAGCGGCCGCGCCGCCGCAGCCCACCACGCAGTCTTCATTACCAACGTCATCCGGATGCTCAATCCGGGTCTGGGCGGCCCTGAGGTCGACCTCTCCAAGATCGACTCCGAAGTAGTTCTGGAGATGATGGATCTGCACAAGGACATTAACCAGAAAAACTTCCGGGAGTATTATCACGACGCTCTGCAGCACCGTGAGGAGCTGCAGTCGCTATTCAACCTCGGCTACCTCAATCTGCAGAATCGGGCGCACGGCGAGTGGCTGTTCTGGGAAATCTGCCGCAAGGCCATCAAATTTTCACATCTGTTGAAAGAACGGCCGGAGGAGTTCACCGATCTGGAAAACATTCTGGCGAGCAAGTACATCTGTAACTTTTCCGTTTTTCAGGCGACACCGGATGCCTGGGCTCTGGATCAGCTTTTCCCCATCGTCCCCGTGACGCGGCTGACCGAGGAACCGACCGAGCGCGCCACACTCTGCGACATCACGTGCGACTCCGACGGGCAGATCGACAAATTCGTCGACCTCCGCGATGTCAAGCAGGCTCTCGAGCTGCATGGCAGCATCAACGATCCCTACTACCTTGCCATCCCGCTCGTGGGTGCATATCAGGAATCCCTCGGCATGAATCATAATCTGCTCGGATCGGCTAACGAGGCGCATTTCCTGGTTGACGACTCCGGCAGGGCCCATCTGGATAAGGTCATTCGCGGCCAAAGTCTCAGTCAAGTACTGGCAAGCGCGGGATATGACACGCCAAGTCTCACCGAGGGTTTCGCCCAAATGGTCGCGGCGGCTGAATCCCAGGGCAAGATCGACGCCGCAGAAGCGGTCTCGATTACGGAGCAGTACCAATCCACACTCGATGCCTACACCTACCTCGAAGATTGAATACTGAGTACCGAGTGCTGAGTGAAGGGCAGATTGCCGCTCATGACTCGGCACTCAGTACTCCGTACTGATTTTTATCGGGATATGGTTGTGGCAGGGAAGTAGCCGATCTTCGAGGCTACGACTCGGTAGCCCGGTATGCGGATCTCGATACGCACGGTGTGCCAGCGGCCGTCGCGCGCTTCGGGCGGGTAATAGGCAAGAGTGTACTGGTGGTGTATTCTATCGGAGATTTCGCCGCAAACTTGTCCTTGCGGGTCCATGAACTGGGTGATGTCGAGAGCCGACGCAGGATCGATCACAGGCCCGCCCGGTGCCGTGGGTGGCCCACCGGACCTGCCTTTCAAGCGAGCAGCTTCCGCCCTGACTCGATCTTCCCGCCGCCACGAAGGCAAGAGATTTCGGCAGGAATATTTCGCTCAATCCGGCCGAGGGCAGTTAGATTTGTTGCGGGGATTATCCCTGACTGTCACTTCCGGGCACGGCCTGCACCACACTCGGTGTCACGCATTTTGCCGGCGGTGTTCCATGCAGCTCATCTTCGATCGCGGCACGCTTCTGATTCGTGGGAACCCGACAGAAGCAGGAAGCCTCCCTGGGGTTCTCTGGGATCCACGCGTCCGAGCCTGGCGAGCTCCGGCATGCCATCACGTGGAACTGGCCAGCGAGCTCGCGCGGCGATATCCCGATTTCCATGACGAAGTTCGCCCGCAACTCGCCGTTCCGCCGTCGATCGGGTGTCCCGAGCTCCGCCCGTATCAAGCCGCCGCGGTCGCGGCGTGGGAACTCGCGGGTCGAAGAGGCGTCATTGCGCTCCCGACGGGCGCCGGAAAGACCCGCGCGGCCATCGCCGCCATCGCGCGGACCGGGCTTCGGACGATCTGTCTCGTGCCGACGCGGGTGCTCATGGCGCAGTGGGTCAAGACGCTCGGTGAAGCTTCCCTCGGGCCGATCGGCGAGTACGGCGACGGGCGCCGATTCGAGCATCCCATTACCGTGGCCACCTTCGCCAGTGCGCTCTGCAACGTGGAGACTCTCGGGAACCGGTTCGACCTGCTCGTCATCGACGAAGTTCACCACTTCGGCTCGGGCGCTGGAGACGAGGCTCTCGAGATGTGCACGGCCGCGGCGCGGCTCGGGCTTAGTGCCACACTGCCGGAGGACCCAATCCGACGAGCCCGCCTCGACACGCTCGTCGGCCCCGAAGTCTACCGCGCAAGCGTGGAGGAGCTGGCCGGCCGCTATCTCGCGGCGTTCCAGCTGGTCACGATCTCCGTCGGGCTCACCCCTTCGGAGCGCCGGGCCTACGATGCTGAGCTGTCGGTGTTCCGTCCGGTGTGTCGCACGTTTTTCGAGTCGGCGCCCGGCGCCTCGTGGTCCGACTTCGTGTCGGCGGTCGGCAGGAGCGACGAGGGGCGGCGGGCGCTCGCCGCCTGGCGGCGCTCCCGGAGCATCGTCCGCTACAGCACAGCAAAACGCGGCGTCGTCAGTGACCTGCTGCTGCGGCATCGTGATCACCGCATTCTCGTCTTCGCGGCAGACAACGACACGGCGTACGCAGTGGCTCGAGAGCACATCGTCCAACCCATCACCTGCGACATTGGACCCAGGGAGCGGGCGCGAGCACTTCAACGCTTTTCCAACGGCGAGCTGCGCATCCTGGTGAGCGCCCGCGTGCTGAACGAGGGCATCGACGTGCCCGCCGCCGACATCGCGATCGTGGTCGGCGGCAGCCAGGGCTCTCGGGAGTACATCCAACGGGTAGGGCGAGTGCTCAGGCCCTCAGAAGGAAAGGAGGCGGTCGTCTACGACCTCGTCACCCGCGGCACTTTCGAGGTGCGTCGCTCCGACCAGCACCGGAGGGCGCTTGCTTCCAGCTGACCGCATCCAGGTCCGGATCGTGGGACGCGAGGCGGTGCCCGCCTGGCTGGGTCCGGAGGATCACGCCTGGCTCCGCGCTTTGATCGACGACTTCGTCAGGCTTGACGGCCGCCCGCACCGGGAGGTCGTTTCGTTCCTCCAGGAACCGCCGCGCGCGCCGTCGCCTGCCGGCAAGCGACGGATGGCGATCTGGACGCTCCATGACCTGTGCACGCGCGACCGGCCGCCCCTCGATGCCGGTGCGCTGCGCGACGCAGTCGCCGTCGAGGCACAACGAGCCCGGGATGCGGATCGGTTCGATCGATCGGACGTCCTGGCGGCGGGCGCGCGGCGCCTCGGGCTGTCTGCCGCGGCAGCCGATGAGCACCTGTTCGCGGATCTCCCCGGAGAGCGGCGCCTCCGTTCTCCCGACCCTCTTCCAGATCCCCACTCGCTCGCGACACGCACCAACCTCGCCTTGGCGCAAGGCCTGCTCAGGCTCGCGTCCGAGGTCACCCTCGAGATCTACGGCGGCGCCCGCGCCGTCGTCAGGCAGGTGCGCCTCCGGCGCCTCCTTTGCACGGTCCGGCGCGCCCAGCCGGAGGGAGTGCGCCTTGACGTATCAGGGCCGTTTTCGCTGTTTCGCCACACGACGATGTACGGGCGCGCCCTCGCGTCGATCCTTCCGCTGCTCCCCTGGTGTGAACGCTACGAACTCGTCGCGCGCTGCATGCTGCGCGGCCGAGCCGTGAGCGTGCGTATGCATCCGGGCGATCCGATCGCCGTTGGCGAGCCGCCGCGAGCGTACGACAGCCGCCTGGAAGAGCGCTTCGCTCGCGAGTTCGCGCGCGCGAACCTGGATTGGGACCTCATTCGCGAGCCTGAGCCCGTCGAAGCCGGCGAAGCTCTCGTGTTCCCAGACTTTGCCGTCGTTCACCGCCGCGACACTTCGAAGCGGTTCCTGCTCGAAATTGTGGGCTTTTGGACACCCGACTATTTGCGCGAGAAGCTCGATCGTCTGCGCGCCATGCCCCAGGTTCCGATGGTGCTCTGCATCGATCGCGGGCTGAACTGCAGTGCCGGCGACTTGCCGGCCCAAGCGCGCATCGTATGGTTCCAAAAACGGATCGAACCGTGCGCGGTGCTGGCCGCAATCGAGGCGGCGGCCGCGACGATCGCGACCCATGTGGAACGCCTTGGGCTCGGCGACCTGTTCATCGACTGGGCCGGGCGCTGCCCGGCTACGGCGCCGGTTCATCGCCGGCTCGCGGCGCTCGAGGTCGGCGATACCGTCCGATTTCGGAAAGACGGACCTCGGATCGCGATCGAAGCCGAGGGTGAACCCATTGCGATGCTCTCGAGTCCAGGATGCGCACGATGGATATCAAGGCTCGACCGTGTCGTCTCCGCGAAGCTGGTCGAGATGGTGGAGCGTCACGGGGCTCAATCGGCTCGCCAGTGGCGCGATGGGCTGCAGTGTGAGCACTGGACCGTCCCCATCGTGGAAGTGGTTCTGGCAACCTCAACCGCGGATCCGCCGCCCGGTTCGACATGATGAAAATCGGTGACAGGCTACGATTTCACCAATTTCGCCACACATTGTTGAGATACCTGACATGGAATGAAATTGGTGAAATCGTAGCCTGTCACCGATTTTCCGGGATATCGCCGGCGCTCAGCTCTGGGGTGCGCGTGTCTTTGCCTGCTCAATGGCAATCTGGTTGACATGCGCCAAAGCATTTGCACCCGATGCTCCCTCGATGGCTTTCACTGCGATATCCTGAACTTGTTTCTTGGCTTCATCCAGCTGGCGATGCAAAGCTTCGATCTCGGCCGTCTGGCGGGCGACGGTTTCCTGCAAGCTCTTGATTTGCATTTCCGAAAGCCGCTTCTCGGCTTCGGCGTCCTTCCTTGACAAAGCGAATGACTGCTCGAATCTCTGCTCCGCAGCCTGAACGGCCGCTTTGATCGCCGCTTCGATCTCGCGTTTGGTGCGTGCCGGATACTCCTCGACCTCTCTTTTGAGGCGGGCCCACTCGTCTTCTTTTTCTTTCAGCGCCACCTCGCGCTGCTGCCAGCTCTTCTCAAGGATTTCCTGTTTCTCCTTATTTTTTTTCTCCACCAGGCGCACGTCTTCGTCGGATTTGTCCTGGGCTTTTTTCCGCTCGAGGTTCTTTTGGTATTCGTAATTCTCGACTTCGCGCTGGCGTTGCTTTTTGAGGGCTTCCTCGGACTCCTTCTGATCGCGTTCGCCCTCCAGTTGCTCGTTGTCCCGTGCGGCACGCCGTGACAAGATCTCGGCCTCAAGTCTCGCCTTCTCCGTCTGGTATTCCTCGACCATCTGGTCCAAGGCGGTGGCGGCGATATCGATTTTATGGAGCCGTTCGAGTTCTTTGGTCTCGAGAGCCACGGCATCGCGAACGTTGTTCAGGTTCTCGACTTCGGCGATCAGTTTTTGAGAGAGGTCCGTGAGCGCTTTGGAGATCTCCAGGTTCATCGCGGTGATCTTTTGAACCACGCTCTCGACCGACAACCCTTCCACCGAGCGCCGAATATCGGCCTCGCGGACACGGTTGAGTTCAGCGGCCTTTGCGCTTGCCGCTCCTTTCGGTTCTGCCACTTCTTCGACAATCTTCGAATGTTCCTTGTCCACTTCCTGTTTGGATCGCCTGGCACGAGGCGCTGTAACTTTTGGCATGGGATGGCCCTCCCGGAAAAGGTTGTTTTGAGGCCCCAACCATACTACTCCCTGGCTGAAGCGATCAACCACGAATGCAGGAGCGGATCCTCCCTGAAGCCAAGCTTGCCAAACAAAGATGGAACATTCGGAATTCGTCCCCAGCCAGTATATCGCTTTTCCTTTATCATGAACGCTAACGTCGTTAGATTCATTCCCGCCCTGAACTTACAGAGCATATGCGGCGGCGGATGGGTAAACACGTCAATACGGATTTGCGTGGTCTCCGGGTAGATTTGGTAAGGGTTGCTCGCGGATAGCGCCGGGGCTTGCGATATGGTAGGCTTAGTTCCTATGATTGGAAGGTATGCGGCGGTTTTGTTCTTAATGGTCTTTGCCTTAGGTGGTGCCGTGCCCCTGGGTCAAGGTCCTCTGGATGCGGAGGAGCACAGCGCCGGACAGCACAGAACCAATGAACTCTCCTTCCCGATCCCCAGGAGTTCCACCGGGAGTGTGGGCGGCAGCCTTTCGGCCCGTCAGATGCAGACCGACCCTTCGAGCCCTGCAGCCGCTGCCAGCCGCTGCCGCGTTGAGGGGCAGGCGACGCACTCGCCAGGAGCCCTTCACCTGCCGATGAAAATCTAAATTTCTCTCCCGATCACGTGCTAGCCGGGCCCCCTGGTGAGCGTGAAATCCGGATATCTCCACGCTGCAGGATCGAGCATTCACAATCTCATGACTGGGGTTAGAGAAAAACAGTAATGGGAAGTTATGCAATCGAGCGCGAATCCGGCCTGACCGAGTCCGAGGCTTCAGAACGCCTGCGGTCGGAGGGCCCCAACGAACTGCCTCGACGCCGCAGAAGCAGCAACCTGGCCATCGTATTTGATGTGGCCCGCGAGCCGATGTTTCTGCTGCTGGTAGCCTGCGGCGCGGTGTATCTGGCGATGGGGGAGCCCAAGGAAGCCCTGATGCTGCTGAGCTTCGTCTTCGTTATCATGGGCGTCACCATCATCCAGGAACGCCGCACGGAGCGGGCATTGGAGGCTTTGCGCGACTTGTCCAGCCCGCGGGCGCTTGTCATCCGCGACGGCCAACAGAAACGCATCCCCGGTCGGGAAGTTGTCCGCGGGGATAGGATCTTCCTGGCCGAAGGCGACCGTGTCCCCGCCGATGCCGTGCTGCGCCAGGCTGTGAACCTGTCCGCGGATGAGTCGCTTTTGACCGGCGAGTCGGTTCCCGTCCGCAAGGCTGCTTCCGTGAATTGCCAAGCCATGGACCGGCCCGGCGGCGATGATTTGCCATCTGTGTTTTCGGGGTCCCTGATCACACGCGGGCACGGCATTGCCGAAGTTCTGGCAACCGGGGTGAAGACAGAGATCGGCAAGATCGGCAAGGCCTTGCAGGTGCTGGAGCCCGAGCGGACACTGCTCCAGAAGGAGACCGGCCGTCTGGTGCGGAACCTGGCGGTCGTCGGCTTGTCGCTGTGCGCGGTTGTGGTGGTTATGTACGGTCTGACGCGCGGAAATACGGCGTTGGTCTGGAAGGAAGCGCTGCTCGCCGGGATTACCATGGCGATGGCAATCCTGCCGGAGGAATTCCCGGTGGTTCTGACCATATTCCTGGCCTTGGGCGCCTGGCGCATCTCCTGCAGCCGGGTTCTGACCCGCCGAATCCCGGTAGTTGAGACTCTGGGAGCAGCGACCATCCTTTGCGTCGACAAGACCGGCACGTTGACGCAAAACCGCATGTCCGTCAGCAAGTTGGTTGTCGGCGAAGAAACCATCGACGCCTCCTCCTTGAAGGACCTGCCTGAAAGCTCTCACGAGCTGGTGGAGTTCGGCATTCTGGCCAGCAAGAAAGGCCCCTTCGATCCGATGGAAAAGGCTCTGAAGGACCTGGGCTCAACCCGGCTGGCGCGCACCGAACACCTGCATGCCGGCTGGGAATTGGTCCGGGAGTATCCGCTTTCACCGGAACTCCTGGCTCTTTCCCACGTGTGGAGAGACCCCAAGGGCGGAAACCTGATGATTGCGGCCAAAGGAGCGCCGGAAGCCATCCTCGATCTCTGCCATGTAACGCCGGCGCGGGCGCAGATCATTTCGCAGCATGTTGCCGGGATGGCGGCCGATGGGCTGCGGGTTCTGGGAGTGGCTCGGGGACTGCCGCAAATGCCGGCGGGCCTGCCGACGCATCAACATGACTTCACCTTCGAGTTCCTCGGACTGATTAGCCTGGCAGACCCCATCCGGCCGGCGGTGCCCGAGGCTGTCAAGGAATGCCATGCGGCCGGCATCCGGATCATGATGATTACCGGGGATTACCCTGGAACCGCCCAGAGCATCGGACGGCAGATCGGGCTGCCAACAGACCAAATGCTGACCGGTCCTGAGTTGGAGGCAATGAGCGATGAGCAGTTGCGCGCCCGCGTCCGCCAGACAAGCATCGTCGCGCGCGCGGTGCCCGAGCACAAACTCCGCATTGTCCAGGCACTCAAGGCCAACGGCGAAGTGGTGGCGATGACCGGCGATGGCGTGAACGACGCTCCGGCTTTGAAGGCGGCGCACATTGGTATCGCCATGGGGGGACGCGGCACGGATGTGGCCCGCGAATCGGCGGGTCTCGTGCTGCTCGATGATGATTTTTCATCAATCGTCAAGGCCGTTCACATGGGCCGGCGTATCTTCGATAATATCAAAAAGGCCGTGTCCTACATTTTTGCGATCCATGTGCCGATTGCCGGCCTATCCTTAATTCCAGTGTTCTTCCGCGACTGGCCGCTGATTCTGTTGCCGGTTCACATTTTGTTTCTCGAACTGATCATCGATCCTTCCTGCACGCTCATTTTCGAGGCGGAAGAGGCCGAGCCCAACGCCATGAGCCGGCCGCCCAGGAGTCCCTCCGAGCGGCTGTTCGGCCTGAAATCCCTTGCGGTCAGCCTTCTGCAAGGATTCGGCGCCCTGGCGGCTATTCTGGGGGTATTTCTGGCGGCGCGCGCCCTGGGTTATGGGGCGGACGGCGCCCGAGGGCTGACATTCACCGCACTCGTGGCGGCCAACCTGTCGCTGATCCTGACCAACCGGTCCTGGTCGCGGACGGCCCTGGGGATGCTCAGAGTCCCCAACACCGCTCTGTGGTGGGTGTTATCCGGCGCCGCGGCATTCCTGTCATTGGTCTTGTGGCTGCCGCCGCTCCAGAGTCTCTTTCATTTTTCTCCTCTGCCCCTGAAGCACATTTTGATCAGCCTGGCCGCGGGGGCAGGCAGTATCGCGTGGTTCGAATTGTTCAAGGTTATGCGCAATCGTCGCCATGGCGGGCGGATTCGTCTGCCTGACAGCCAAGGAGTCATGTCATGAAGTGCCCGGCTTGCAAGGAAGTGGACCTGGTAATGTCTGAACGCCAGAGTGTGGAGATCGACTATTGCCCGACGTGCCCGGGGATCTGGCTGGATCGGGGCGAGTCGGACAAGATCGAACGTTCTCTCCTGTGCAATAAAAAAAGTAGCAACCAACCCATGAAAAGGTATAACAAGACTACCAAAATAGAGTTCAAGAGATCCACATCAGATTTCCAAGGTAGGGCGAGCTGCATTCCTCTTGCGGTTCTGAAGGGCAGATTGCCGCTCATGATCCGGCACTCAGTGCTCAGTAGTGGTTTTTGTCGGGATATGGTTGTGGCGGGGAAGTAGCCGGTCTTCGAGGCTACGACTCGGTAGCCCGGTATGCGGGTCTCGATACGCACGGTATGCCAGCGGCCGTCACGCGCTTCGGGCGGGTAATAGGCAAGAGTGTACTGGTGGTGCATTCTTTCGGAGATTTCGCCGCAAACTTTGCCTAGCTCATTTGTCCTGCCTACGATGAAGGATTCCCCTCCTGCCGAATTGGTGAGCTGATCCAGAACGCTCTGTGTGATAGTCTTGTATTGCATTTCCTCGAGGAGGTCGGTCTCGAGACCGATGGCAAACAACTCCGTGGCGCTGAGGCGCAATTGCGCGATCGTGCCCTGCAACTCGGCACGGCCATACGTATTGACCCCGTCACTCAACAGCAAGAGGACATGGCGGCGGTTGCGGCCGTTGGCCGATTCCTTCAGACCGGTCAGGATGGCATCGTAGAGCGCCGTGGAACCGTTCCCGTCCAGCTGCCGGATCGAACGCCGGATTCGATCGAGATCCCGGGTGAAACTCTGAACCACATGCGGCCGGGAGTCAAACGTGATCAACATCGCCTCGTCTCCGGAGTTGAGGCGATTCAGGAACTGACTGAGGGATTTCTTGGCGTTCTCCAGTTTCTTGCCGGACATGCTGCCGCTGGTATCGAGGAGAATCACGATGCTGAGCGGCATGTACTCGCGGCTGAACTGGCTGATGGGCTGCCGGACATCGTTGTCATACACAGTGAAGTCATCCTGGCTCAGGCCGGTGACGATTTTCCCCCGGCTGTCGTGCACGGTGGCAAACAGACTGACGAGCTCCACCTTCACCCCGATGCGAAAATCCTGGTCCTGAGCCTTGGCGTTCGCGTCTTGTGCTGGACCCGGTGCTTGCCGAAATGCCGCACCTGCGGCCGAGGCGAGGCATAGAAACAGGATCATTATCCGGCGTAGTGCGGCAGATCTTCTTTGCCTTTGCCGATTTCCACCAGTAGAGAATGAATGTGCTGAAGCCAATCCGGTTCTCATTTGCCCGTCAACTGCTGCCCCCTACCCCATAGGATAGGCCGGCGAAGGAATCCATTGAAGACAAAAATAGTGCGGGATCCAGGCTGTGCAGGAAGAACGGGCGAGACTCAGTCCAGCAGGTCGGCTTCCGTCCCCATGCGCTTGAGTTTTTCCACAAACGTGGTGCGCTTGAGCTGGAGAAGAGACGCGGCGCGTTTTTTGTTTCCGCCCGAGACCTGCAGGCTCTGCAGAATCAGGCGCCGCTCGAGTTCGGAAATCAGCGTATTGAAGTTGATCCCCTCCTCCGGAATGTCGATGTTGCGGAACATTTCATCTTCGCCCTGCATATGCGCTACGACCGGGAAGTCGGTCGCCTCCAGAAGTTCGCGGTCACCGGAAAGCGCGACAGCCATTTCCATAGCATTCTCAAGCTGGCGCACGTTTCCCGGCCACTCGAACGCTACGAGATGCTTGATGGCGTTGTGAGAGACCCGCTTGATAGGGACCTGCTGCTCCGAACAGAACTTCTTCAAGAAATGGGAAATCAAAGGAGGGACATCCTCCCGCCGCTGGCGAAGAGGCAGGATGTGGATGGGAATCACATTCAAACGATAGTAGAGATCCTCACGGAACTCCCCGGCACGCACCTTCTCCATCAGTTCATCGTTGGTGGCGGCGATGATGCGCACATCCACTTTGACGGAGGTCGTTCCCCCAAGCTTCTGGAACTCCCTTTCCTGCAGAACACGAAGCAGCTTGACCTGCAGGTCGAGGGGCATGCTCCCGATCTCGTCCAGGAAGAGCGTTCCACGATTGGCCTGTTCGAATCGGCCGACTCGATGCTGATGCGCCCCGGTAAAAGCGCCCTTCACATGTCCGAAGAGCTCATCCTCCAAGAGATTTGCCGGGATAGCCGCGCAGTTGACGCAAACGAGAGGCTGATCCCTGCGGGATCCATTATAATGAATGGCGCGAGCCACGACTTCTTTGCCGGTGCCAGTCTCGCCGGAGATCAGGATCGTGCTGGTTTTCTGCGCCACCATGGCCACCATGCGGTACACCTGCTGCATCGGGGCGCTGTTGCCAATGAGGTTGGCGAATTGGAACTTCTCCTGCAACTCGGAGCGCAATAAGGAGTTTTCAGATTTGAGGCGTCTTTCCTGCAGTCCTTTTTCGACCCGCATCACCATTTCATCCAGCTGAAACGGCTTGGGTAGGTAGTCGTATGCACCCTGGCGAATGGCGTCGACTGCCGTCTGGATATTTCCGTACCCCGTCATGATGATGACAATCGTTTCCGGGGAAATGGTCAGCGCTTCCTGGAGCAACTGCTCCCCCGGCACCTCCGGGAGCCTGAGATCGGTAATAACCACATCATAAGGATACTTGCGCATCATCTCCAGGGCCGTCCTGCCTGTCGCGGCCTCTTCGATCTCATATCCCGATCCTTCAAGCGCCTGACGCACAATTTCACGCATGTAGTCTTCATCGTCGACCACCAGGATTTTGACATCTTCCAAGCCAGGTTTGCGCATTCCTGCCTCCATTAAGAAAAAGCATTAAAGAAATGACACCTAGGATGCGGAAAATCGCCACTTTACGGGGATCAAATTATTTGATTGTCAAAGTATCGACTATTTCACCAGCTGCGAAAAAATTTGTGACGTGCGTCTCCAATATCTCACATTTTTCACATTTGTCAACATTTGATTATCACAAAAATTTGACATCTTCAAAATTAGTGCTGTGCCGATTGCCGATAGATCGACGCATGGGCGAGATGAGTATTCGAGTGCTGGTGGTTGATGATGATGAAGACATGCGGGCAACCTTGATGGGTTTCATCTCAAGGCTTGGGGTCAAGGTTAGCACAGCCGGCAGCATTGCGGACGCAGAGCACGCCCTGCACGGACAAAACCCTCCTTTCGACTTGATGATGACTGACCTTAGTATACGGTTCCATAATTACGGTGACGTAATTTTTAGGACGCGGAAAAACGCGGATGGGGCAAGAACGGTCCGTGTGCAAACGCGCCCGGGGCTTGCCGGCTTCTGCGTTGTTTCTTCCGGAGCCCGGAGTCAAACGCGCCTGCTTGGTTGTGAATCGCAGTGTTCTGCTCAGACGCGTTTGACTCCGGGCTCCGGAAGAAACAAATAGCGCGCAGCGCTGCCCTTCGGGCCGCAGAAGCCGGCAAGCCCCGGGCGCGTTTGCCTGCGTTCATCCGCGTCCC
>JBGQNR010000052.1:0-29682 GCA_041501225.1 Acidobacteriota bacterium | reverse complement strand
GTGAAAATATCGTATGCAGACATCGAACCGCCAAGACCACGAAGACCGCGAAGAAGAATAACGGCGATTCTTTGAGGTCTTTGCGGTCTTTGCGGTGACTGCTGTTGCCCCCCTGTCTTTACAATTGGCGGCGTCAGTCCAAATGCTGGTAGTAAGTATTGCGGCGGCGCGGCTCGAAGCCGGCGGTACGGATCTGGCGTCTTACCTCGGTTTCATCCATGCAGAAGGTTGTACCGGCAGCCTTGACGACGTTTTCCTCAAACATCGTGCTGCCGAAATCGTTCACTCCATGGTGCAGGGAAAGCTGGGCGATTTGAGCGCCCTGCGTGACCCAGGAGGCCTGAATGTTGTCGATGTTGTCGAGCAGGATGCGGCAGAGCGCGACCATTCGAAGGTACTCCATCTCGTCGGTTTTGGTCCCGCCCAGCGCCGTTCCGCCGGGCTGATAGTTCCAGGGAATGAAGGCCGTGAATCCTCCGGTCTCATCCTGCAGCGAGCGTACGCGCATCAGATGTTCCAATCGATGCTCGATCCGTTCCACGGATCCGTACATCATGGTCGCTGTCGTTCGCATTCCCAGCGAATGCGCCGTGCGCATGACGTCCAGCCACTCCTCGGTGCTCTCCTTGTGGGGCGCGATTTGCTCTCTCACTTCGTCAACGAGGATCTCGCCGCCCGCCCCGGGGATGGTGTCGAGGCCGGCAGCGCGCAGCCGGGAGATGGTTTCGGCAACGGTCAGACGCGAGAGATGCGCAATATAGAGAATCTCGGTAGGCGAAAGGCTGTGGATATGCACCTTATACTTTTGTTTGATCCGGCGAAAGAGATCCTCGAAATACTCAATCTTGAGTTTTGGATTCAGGCCGCCCTGCATGAGAACCTCGATGCCGCCGGCATTGACCATCTGCTCGATCTTTTCGAAGATCTCTTCGACGGTCAGGACATAGCCGTCGTCCGCGCCGGGGGGACGATAAAAGGCGCAAAAGGAACAACGCACCCAGCATACGTTGGTGTAATTGATATTTCGGCCGACGATGTAGGTTACGGTCGGCTCCGGATGCTTTCGCCAGCGCACGCAGGTCGCGATTTTCGCCAGTTCAGGGAGATCGGCATTGTGATAAAGAGCCAGTCCCTCCTGGACGCCTAACCGTGCGCCTGAATAGAGCCGCTCGGCGATCTTCTGAACTTTCTCCCTTTCCGACATTTCACCTTCCTGCTTTCGCTGCTTGGAGCTCGCCGGGAAATTGTAACCTGCACAGCTGCCGGTTTCCAAAATCCAAATTTCCCGGCCCGCGACTCATAAAATTCCTGGCTTCAACCGCGGTTCAGTGATTCCTGCAGGCGACGGCTGGGGCCAAAGCCCATAGGCGCCTTTTACAAATAAGGATAGAATAAGTGGGCATGGGTTCGTGCCCATGCCAAGAGTTTTGGCAATCGCGGGCTTTCGAGGGTGCTTTGACCACCGATCTCTCCTTAACCCATCGCATACGAGCCGAGGCCCGGCGTCTCGGCTTCTTCAAGACCGGCGTGGCCGCTGCCGGCCCCCTTCCATGGCAGCAGCCATTCGATTCCTGGCTGGCGCAGGGTATGCAGGGCGAAATGGGATATGTCGCACGCCAGGCGGACAAGCGCAGGAATCCCTCCCTGATCCTGGACGATATTCGCTCCATTCTGATTCTCGCTATGAATTATTTTTCGTCAGCGGATTTTCAGGATGAACCCCGTCAAGGCCGGATCAGCCGGTATGCATGGGGTGATGACTATCATCGGCTGATGACCGACCGGCTGCGGGAGCTTCTGGCATTCATCCAGCGTGGAGAGCCGAAGGCACGGGGGCTTTATTATGCCGATACAGGGCCGATTATGGAAAAGAGCTGGGGAGCGCAGACGGCTCTTGGCTGGATGGGAAAGCACAGCAACCTCATCAGCCGCGAGCAGGGCTCGTGGTTTTTTCTCGGCGTGATCCTCCTCAGCTGTGAACTGGAATACGATGCAGCCGAAAATGATTACTGCGGCAGTTGCACCAGCTGCATCTCGGCCTGTCCCAGCGGCGCCATAGTCGCGCCTTATGTTGTGGATGCGCGCCTCTGCATTTCCTACCTCACCATTGAACTGAAAGGGGCCATACCCCGGCACTTGCGTCCGCTGATCGGCAATCGCATCTTCGGTTGTGACGACTGCCAGGAGGTCTGTCCATGGAACCGGTTCGCCGTTGCCACCGCTGAGCAGGCATTCTGGCCTCGCGAGGGCAACCTGGCACCTGACCTGACCCAATGGGCTGCGATCACCACGGAAGAATTTAATGCTCGTTTCAGAAACAGCCCTGTTCGCAGGGCTAAACGAGATGGTTTCGTTCGAAACGTAGTGGTGGCCTTGGGCAATTCCCACCAGCCCGAGGTCATACCGGCGCTCACCAAGGCTCTGGGCGATTCCAGTGCGTTGGTGCGCGGCCATGCCCCCTGGGCGCTTGGGGAGATCCATGCTCATGAGGCAAGAGCTGCACTGGTGAGTGCCGGAAAAGTTGAGACCGATCCCTGGGTTTTGGAGGAAATTAAGTGCGCAATCCGACATTGGGACAATGCCGGCAAGGCACAAACCCTCGAAAACTCAATCTTGATTCCGAAAATGATGGATCCGTAGCTATTGGTTTCCACAGAGCCTTCTTTGAAAATCGCACTGGGTCGACGGTGCAAAAAGATCGGCGTTGAGGCTATCTCCACCATCGAAACCCCGGACGGGCTCCTAGAGCGCGAGCCCTGGGAATGAGCACAACGCTTGCTTACAGGCCTGGAAAGGCGGCATAGTCAACGATCATATCGCGATGGGTGCTGCGATTGCCGGATAGGGATCGTAGCCGACCAAGGTGAAATCCTCGTACTTGAAATCGCAGATAAACGCGACTTTCTCGTTCAAGAGCATCCGCGGCAGCGCACGGGGCTGCCGGGACAGCTGAGTTTCAACCTGCTTGAGGTGATTCAGGTAGATGTGCGCGTCGCCGATGGTATGGATGAACTCGCCGGGGCTCAAACCGATCACATGCGCGATCATCATGGTGAGCAGCGAGTAGGAGGCGATGTTGAAAGGCACTCCCAAAAACAAATCGGCACTTCGCTGATAAAGCTGGCACGACAGGTTCCCTTCGGCGACATAAAACTGGTACAGGCAATGGCAAGGCGCCAGGCGCATGGCCGCAAGGTCGCCGACATTCCAGGCGCTGACTATGAGGCGTCTGCTATCCGGGTTGGTCTTGAGCAAAGTCATGAGCTGGTCGATCTGGTCGATCGACCTGTCGCCGGCAGCATTCCAGCGCCGCCATTGTGCGCCGTAAACCGGTCCCAAATCCCCGTTTTCATCGGCCCATTCGTCCCAGATATGAACGCCGTGATCGGTAAGATATCGAATGTTAGTGTTCCCCTGGAGAAACCACAACAATTCGTAGATGACACCCTTGAGAAATAGCCTCTTGGTCGTGGTGGCGGGGAACCCCTTATTCAGATCAAAGCGCATTTGCCGTCCAAAGACACTGAGCGTGCCAGTCCCGGTTCTGTCGCTTTTCCTGGTCCCGTTGTGCAGGACGTCGCTGAGAAGATCTAGGTATGGTTGCATGTGGATGTTCTGAGTTAGAAATTGCGAAAGAACTGCAGGCAAATCCTCAAGGGGCAGAGGAATATAGGATAGAGTAAACGCATGGCCTGATGTCCCTCGTCCACCTTATTCCCCTGCCGCTGCATTCATTTCCGACTAAAGGCCGGCCAGCGCCTTCAAAACTTCTTCGACATGCCCCTCTACCTTGACTTTAGGAAAGATCCTCTTGATGATCCCATCCTTCCCAATGATGAAGGTAGTGCGTTCAATTCCCATGACCGTCTTGCCATACATGCTTTTTTCTTTGTAAACGCCGTAGGCCGAGATCATTTTCTTATCCGGATCCGCCAGCAGAGGCATATTCAGATTGTATTTGTCGCGAAATTTCTCCTGCCGGCTGATATTGTCGGCGCTGACGCCGAGAACGACGGCGCCCGCTTTATTGAATTGATCCATTGCGTCCCGGAACCCGGACGCTTCACGGGTTCAGCCCGGTGTGTCAGCCTTGGGATAAAAAAACAGGACTACAGTCTTTCTGCCAGCGAACTCGCTGAGGCGCACCTCCTGGTCATGGTCATCCCTGAGTGCAAACGCCGGTGCCTTGCTTCCTTCCTTTAGCATTGATCGCCTCCATGTGCTGGCTGATTGTATCAAAGAAACCCGGGGATGGGCACCCGGTTAAGCATTCAAGGTTGCGGTTCGACCATATTCAAGAGGTGCCCTGCTTGATGGCTCGACACGAAGCTTATATTATTCTTCTGGTATCCTGCTCTGGAAATGCAATAGCGGTCACGAACCATACGAATCACCTTTATGGTGCGGCATCCCTTATCTCTTGGCTGCCTCAGGTGCTTTTACTCGATCGCTTTCGAAACGCAGGGGAGAGAATAACATGATTCATAACGCTGAATCGAGCGGGTTGCGCAAGTTCTCGTTGACCGATGTGCAAGGCATCCTGGTGGGACACTGCACACTCGAACAGCGCCCGACCGGCTGCACCGTGGTCCTCTCCGATTCTTCGATGGTTGCGGGAGTCGACGTGCGCGGCGGAGCGCCCGGCACGCGCGAGACCGACCTATTGAAAATAGAAGGCGCGGTCTCCGGCATTCATGCGGTTTTTCTGTCGGGGGGAAGCGCCTTCGGCCTCGACGTGGGGACGGGCGTCGTTCAATTCCTGGAAGAAAAGGGTCGAGGCTACCCGGCGGGAGAAGTGATGGTCCCCATCGTGTCCGGTGCAATCCTCTTCGATCTGCACCTCGGAAATGCCAGGATTCGCCCGGACGCTCGCGCCGGCTATGAGGCGGCGCGAGCGGCGAGCACGGCGCCGGTTGGAGAAGGGAACATAGGGGCAGGTGCGGGCTGCACCGTAGGCAAAATGTTTGGCTTGAAGCGGGCGATGAAGGGTGGTTTGGGTTCCTGGAGCTGGCGCCGGGCCGATGGGCTATGCGTCGGCGCTGTGGTTGCGGTCAATTGCGTCGGCGACGTGCGGGATCCGGCCAGTGGCGTGATTGTGGCCGGAGCCAGGCAAAGTGATGGCAAGGGCTTCTTCGATTGCATGGAGCAGTTGCGCCTCGGTGGCCGCCCCGAAATCCCGATCGGCGGCAACACGGTAATCGCTGCCGTGGCCACGAATGCCACCCTGAATAGAGCGGCTTGCACCCGGGTTGCCCAGATGGCCCACGATGGCTTGGCGCGCTGCGTCTCCCCCTCTCATACGGTTTTCGACGGCGACACCATATTCGCCCTGGCTACTGGCAGGCATCCGATCGAATGCAGTCCCGTAAATGTCAGTGTGATTGGAGCCCTGGCGGCAGACGTGCTGGCCACCGCCATCCTGCGCGGGTGTCAGGCGGCAGAAATCTGATCTCTGCGCGCTTCATAAATCAGGTCTCGGGTGGAGACTGTGTCCGGATAGCCGAGGGCAAAGCGCTGGATCAATTCCAGCGAGTTTGCCATGCTGGCGCGTGCGCCTGCCTCAATCGCGGACTTTCCCAGAATATCGGGCAGCCGATGAACCCGATAACGAATCTCCCAGGTCAGCAGGCATTTTCCCTCTTCGGGCGCAAGACGGAAGGTGGATTCGAAACTTAGATCATGGCGGCGGACGCTCCGGTATCCGAACTCGCGGTTCTTCAAATGCCGGACCCAGATTTCTTCTGGTCCTTTGGGGCCGATTCCTGATTTTCGCGTCTTGGCTTGTGCAAACTCTCCCCAAGGGGTCATGAGAGTGATGCGCAGGGGAGATGGCAGCCAGACAGGTCTTCGGCGCCAGACCGGTGCCCGTTCCATTGCGCCAATGACAGAAAAGACCACGCTGGCCGGCCGGGCAATCGTCGTGGACAACACCAGTCTCGTTTCCCTTGAATGGGTAGTGCGCAGCGATAAAACTGCGGCGACGATCAGGGTAACCATCGACAGCACGTAGATCATCTCGATCGACCTCAGAAGAAGAGACGTCCGTGCCATCCTCTTATTAGATCCAGACCTTTTAGGCTGTAGCTAATTAGGCTGTAGGCTGTAGCTAACAGCCTACAGCCTAAATAGCTACAGCCTATAGTGTGTCGAGGCGCATGGCGGCGGGGCCGGGACGTGTGCTGAAAAAGCGTGCGTGTTCGGAAGCGGGGAATTGGTCATGGTACCGGGAAGCCCACAGGCGTTCGAACTCGGAGGCCTGGCCGGCAGGCGTCATGGCCCAGACGCTGCCCCCAAAGCCGGCGCCGAAGGCAGAAGCCGCGACGGCTCCAAGGGTTCGAGCCGATCGAACCAGAGCCACGGTTTCCGGAACCTGGTTGCCGAGGAGTTTTTCCGCACTCTGCTGGGAACGGTCCACGAGCGCGCCGAAGCGACCGAGGTCCGCTGCGCCGAGTGCATCCGTGGCTGATGGGATGATGACCGCGCTCTCCTCGTGAAATTGATCGAATCGATCGCAAAGTTCACGCGCGGGAAAATCATTCTCTTTCGAAGCCCGTAAAACGTCGCGGATCCGTTCCGGGGCGTCTGGAGAAGAATTCGCCGCAGCGGCCATGGTCGGATCGCTCCGTCCCGTCGCCTGACACCAGAGCTCGAGAACCCTGCGGGCTGCCAGCGAAGCACGGTTGTATTTCACCTTGGCTGCTCCCGTCTTGATTGCGATGACCCCACTGACCGCAAGGGTGATGACAAAGTGCTCCGGCATGGCCACGGTGCGCTCGTGCCGGATGGGACAAAAACTGTACTGCCTCAGTTCACCGCCCCGGCTGCAGAGAATTGCGGTATGATCTTCGCTGCCGCCGAAAGTCCCGACGCCCCGGTCGCCTGTGAGCGTGCCGAAACTCTGTCCATTCTCGACCGTTCCCAGGTAACCCGCGAGATCTTCCATGCCATGAATCTCGCGCCGGTAATCCTCGGTTTCCGCGAGGGCATTAATGTCGGCGAGCGCGAGGAAAATAGCCACGATAAAGGCGCTCGAACTGCTCATCCCCGAGGCTGCCGGGAGATCGCTGATGAAGGCGATATCTGCCCCCGTCCGCGCCAAGGGGAAGTTGCGCGCCAGGCGCCGCACCACCGTGCTTGGGTAATTGCACCAGCGCTTGTCTGCCGGCTGCAGATCCGGGTCTAATGCCAGCGTGCAGCGGGCGCGTGAGCGTGCATTGATGACATGAACCTCGGCATCCTGGCGCGGCCGTGCGACCAGGCAAAAACCACACTCCACGGTGCACAGAAGGCTGCGGCCGCCCGCATAGTCCGTGTGTTTGCCGAGGACTTCGACCCGGCCGGGCACATAGTACGCGCGCAGGGAACGCCCCGCGGCGCTGCCGTCAGTGAGCACGCGCGTGGCACGCTCATACAAAAGGCCTTTGGGGACCGCCTCGGTCTCGCTCATGCCGGCGGCTATAAGCTGCTCTGCTGAACGATTCATAAACGCACCTCGATCCCCTTCAACCTCTCGGCGACTGCGGCGATGTCGGAGCGGTTCGACAGGTCCAGCACACCTGCGTGGAGGGTCAGCACGTGGAAGCATTCGCCCAATCTGCTAATGGCGAATTGCACAGCATCCGTCAGCTCGAGCTCCCCGCGGGGCGAAGGCTGAACTGCGGCGCAGGCTCGGAAGATTGCGGCACCAAAACACCAGCAGTTCATGCTCACGAAAACATCAGGGCCCAACTTTTGCATCGTCGCCTCATCCGGCTTCTCCACGATGCGGGCAAGTGTGCCGTCCGGGTTGCTCGTTACGATGGCGAACTGCCGGATGCGATCGGCGCGGATATTGCTGTTTCGAGCCAGACTATGACGCTCAAACGCGGCGATTGCCGGCCGGCCTAGCAGTCGCAGATCCCGGCAAGCGCTGATGGGATAATAGTTGTCCGAATTGAGCATCAGGAAGTTTTCGCCGGCTGTGAACTGTTCCGCTGCGGCCAGCGCATCCGCGGTTCCGAGCGGTCGTTCCTGGATGGCAAAGCTGACCTGCACTCGCTCGGGCACGCAAGTGCGGCGGTAGTAATCACGCACCACGCCGTGTTCCGGACCGATAACGAGGCACACTTCCCGATAGCCGGCATCGGCCAGGCCACTCAGCACGTAATCCAAAAAAGGCCGGCCGACCGGGATCATCGCTTTGAGCCCGCTGTCCGCCATCTGTGTCTGCTGCGAGTCGAGCTGCCGGGGATCTCCATCAGCACGGCGCATGCGCGCGCCTAAGCCGCGCGCCAGAATCACCGCCTTGGTCACTTCCCTTGAACTCATGGCGTAATGCTCCGCGGAATGTCAATTCCCGATGAAGACAATAGTCCGGTTCAGGCGATAGGATCAAGAGCGAACCCCCATGGCACGAATGAAATCCATGCCAATTGCACAATTTGAATCGTTCCGGAGGGGCAGGTATAATGGACCTGATTTGATCAAACCTGTCCACTCTTATCTTGGAGCAGCCCATGAGACGATCAGCCGCAATTATTTGTGCCCTTTTGGCCACGGGATTCCTGCCGCTTGAGGCCCAGCAGAGGGGGCCGAGCATCGAATTCGACAGCCCGACCAAAAACGTAAGCCAGGTAATTGACGGCGAAGTCATCCATCAGTTCTTCAAGTTCACGAACAATGGCGATGCACAGCTCGAAATCACGGGTGTGGAACCCGCATGCGGATGCACATCCGCCCTGCCGGTTCCGAACAAAGTTGCTCCGGGGCAAAGCGGGCAAATCAAGATTGAGATCAAGACGGAGGGTTTTGCTGCTCAAAGCAGAAACCTTGCCGAGACGGTTCCCATGAGCAAGACGGTGACCGTGAGAACCAATGATCCCAAGCAACCGCAGGTGGTCCTGACTGTGAACTTCAATGTTGCTCCGGAAATTGTCGTTTCCGAACCGTCCATCTATTTTGGCAGCAACCCGCGCGGGCAAGAGGTTACCAAGGAGCTGACCGTGGAGATCGCACCCAACCGACCCGTCAAGCTTCTCAGCGCAGTATCGACCGATGCAAGCGTTGCCGTGAAACTAGAGCCCTTGGCGGGCGGTGATGATAAGAAATTCAGAGTGATCATCGTTCAGAAACCTACTGCGGCGGAAGGCGTCCATTTCGGCAACATCGTAATCAAGACCACGAGCCAGTTTAAACCCCAACTCATAGTCACTGTTCGTGGCATCGTGACCAAGGGTAATTAGTATCCCTGGCTGTCCCGCGCCCGATAATCCGGGAAGTCCCCCGCATTTGCCGATTTTCACCCGGGAGCGCAGGAACAGTAAGAGTAAGGGTTCCGGCTTGGACGTGGCACTCGGCGGAGGTTGGCGGATGAAAGCAAGCATCCTCAGCAAACAATTGGAGGCTGCCCAGAAACATCTGGATTCCCTTCGCTGCCAGGGTGGGATGGCCAATGCTGAAAAGCGCAAAGGGCCGTGGCTGCGGACACTGGCCGGTCTGTCCACCACCCTCAAGAAACTGCGCGTTTCGGCTGAGGAAATCTACCAGTTGAACCGGCAACTGACCCGCACCAGTCAGGCACTGGAAACCGAGCACCGGCGTTACCTGGAGCTGTTCGAATTTGCACCGGATGGGTATCTGGTAACGGATGCCAAAGGCATGATCCAGGAGGCCAATCGCGCCGCCGGAGTGCTACTCAAGGAAAATCGGAACCAATTAGCCGGAAAGCCTCTTTCGCATTTCATCGATGAGGGGCAGCGCAAGGCTTTTTGCGCCCAGATCTCCCGTCTGCGCCGCGGCATCGATGAACACATGCCGCGAACCTTCCGGCTCCAGCCGCTTTCGGGCGCCTGCCTGGACGCGTCGCTAACGGTTGCCGCCACACGAACACCCGAAGGGCGCCTGACCCATTTGCGCTGGTTGATGCGCGACATTACCGAGCGCAGACGCGCCGAGGAGGCGATCAAGACGGCGCACGCTGCCCTCGAACACAACCGGGAAGAGCTCAGGGCTTTGGCTGCACGCTTGCTGAGGGCGCAGGAGGAGGAACGTCGGCGCGTGTCGCGCGAATTGCATGACGACGTGAGCCAGAAGCTTGCGATGCTGATGCTTGAGATGGAAACTCTGGAACGGAACCTCCCCTTGCCGCACCTTCAGATCCTCGAACAGCTGCGATCCTTCCGCGAACGCGCAGCGGAACTTTCCGACGACGCGCGCAACCTGGCCTATCGGCTCCACCCGTCGATTCTGGAGGACCTGGGCCTCGCGGTCGCGATGCGCTCTTACACCAGCGATTTTGCTTCACGGGAAGGGATCCAGGTGCGTCTGGCGCAGAAGAACTTGCCGAGCACGATGTCGCAGGAAATGGCTTCCTGCCTCTACCGGGTGACGCAGGAGAGCTTGCGCAACGCCGCCAAGCATGCACACACCCAGCGCGTTTCGGTGACCCTCACAGGATCAGCCCATTGCATCCGCCTATCCGTCAGAGATTGGGGAACGGGATTTGATCCCGAGATGTTGAAATCGCGGCGCAGCGGGCTCGGCATCATAGGAATGGAAGAGCGTGTCCGGCTGGTGAACGGAACCTTCTCCCTTCGTTCCCGCCCTGGGCGTGGCACCCAAGTGGTGGTTCGGCTGCCGTACCGGGAGGGGAAGCGATGACGCGCATCCGTGTCCTTCTGGCTGACGATCACACCCTGGTTCTTGAGGGCCTGAAAAGGCTTCTGGCGGCGGATTTCGAACTGGTCGGAATGGTGGAGAACGGACGGGAGCTGCTGGCGGTTGCCTCGAAGCTCAAGCCCGATGTCGTTCTGCTGGACATATCCATGCCGCTGCTGAATGGTGTGGAGGCTGCCAGGCAACTCAAGAAGATTCGGCCGGACGTCAAGATCATCTTCCTCACGATGCACGCGGAAAAAACCTATGTCCACGAAGCCTTCAACGCGGGCGCTTCCGGGTACCTGCTGAAGCGCTCCGCCGCCTCGGAACTTGTGTTGGCCATCCAGGAAGTGGCGAAGGGTCGACTGTATCTCACCCCCCTCATTGCCGCAGACGTGTTGCGCCCATTCCAGGATCGGTCCGCGAGGTTGCGGCTCCGGCCGCGATTGCGCTCTGCGGGTGGGCTGACCGCACGTCAGCGGGAAGTGCTGCAGCTTGTTGCCGAGGGGCGCACCAACAAGGAGATCGCCGGAATCATGAAGATCTCCATCAAGACGGTCGAGTTCCACAAGTCAGGGATCATGCAGAACCTGGGCCTGCGCACCACGGCCGAACTGACCAGGTACGCTCTCCGGCACGGCATCGCCGGCAACACTGAGTGAACGCTGCCCCGGATGAAAGCTTTAGCCACAAATGGCACGAAGCGGGTAAGTACATGCAGGATTTTGAATCATTACAAATGTTGCGCGACTTTGGTGCGATTCGTGGCCGGCTTTTGCAACTCATAAATCTTGCCCGGCAACCGCAGCGCCTCTGCCCCATAATTGCGCTCGGATCTTGGCACGTCCTCGCTTAAAATAGAGCGGCTGTCATTGAAGGTAACTTCCTTGCGGGTGCCGCCGAGTCCAGTAGCCTGGCTAAGGGGCGCGTCCTCAACGGGTTGTGATACTATTGGCCTGATAAGGCAAAGAGGAGATGCACGATGAAAACGTTGGTGCTGCTCAGGCATGGCGAGAGTGTCTGGAACCAGGAAAACCGGTTCACAGGATGGACGGATGTCGGACTCAGCGATAAGGGGTTGCAGGAGGCACTGGAAGCCGGCCGCGTGCTCGCCCGAGAGAAATATACCTTTGATGTAGCCTATACCTCGGTGCTCAAGCGTGCGGTTAAAACCCTCTGGATCGTGCTCGAAGAGATGGATCTGATGTGGATCCCGGTGTATCGCAGTTGGCGGCTCAACGAGCGCCACTATGGCGCGCTCCAGGGCCTCAACAAGGCGGAAATTGCAGCTCTGCACGGCGAGGCACAGACCAAACTCTGGCGCCGCAGTTACAGCGTGCGACCTCCTGCGCTGACACCCGATGACGAACGCTTTCCCGGCAGAGACCGGCGATATGCTGCGCTGACGCCCGGACAACTTCCGCTTACCGAGTGCCTCGAGGATACCGTGGCGCGATTCCTGCCCTATTGGGAAGAGACCATAGCGCCGGCAGTCCGCCGGGGCGAGCGGGTGCTGATCGCAGCCCATGGCAATAGCCTGCGCGCGCTGGTAAAGCACCTGGACCATGTTTCCGATGAGGCGATCGTGGATCTCAATATTCCCACGGGGATTCCGCTCGTGTATGAACTGAACGACGATCTCACCCCGATTCGGAGCCGCTATCTGGGAGATGAGGAAGCGGTCAGGCAGGCTACTCAAAAGGTCGCCAATCAGTTGAAGAAATAAATCCCGGCGCGGATACCACCCGCGCGGTGGCGCTCGTGAACGTGGCGCCCAGGTTTTCAGGCCGCGATCACTTGCGTGGCCAGACGAAGGCGCTTCGCGTTTCACGAGATCGAGGAGGAGAAACATGATCATCGGCGTGCCCAGAGAAATACACAGTCATGAACACAGAGTCGGGCTCACACCCTCGGCTGCAGCCCGTTTGATTCGTCAGGGCCAGACAGTTTTTGTCGAGAAGGAAGCCGGGCTGACCGCCCACTTCTCGGATCGTGATTATCAGAAGGCTGGGGCCCAGATCGTCTATGACACCGAGGAAGTATATAAACGCGCCGACATCGTCTGCCGGGTCAGCATGCTCCAGCCGCAGGAGCTGGACCTGCTGAAGCCGGGGACCATCTTGTGCGGATTTCTTCATCTGGCGGTCGCAACACGTGAAACCGTGACGCGGCTGATGGACCTCAATGCCACACTGATCGGGTATGAGATCATCCGTGACCTCCAGGGCAAACTTCCCGTTCTGGTTCCTTTTAGTGAGATGGCGGGGCAGATGGTAGTCCACATCGCAGCGCACTACCTGCAGAACGAGGTAGGCGGCCGCGGGGTTCTGATTGGCAATGTTACGGGCGTGCCACCCGCGACCATCCTGGTACTGGGCGCAGGTACGGTGGGGAGCAACGCGGCGCGCCTGGCCTTGGCCAGCGGCGCCCATGTGATTGTCTTTGATGCTGATTTGGCGAAGCTCCGGACGCTGAACCGGGAGCTCGGGCACCAGGTAGCGACAGTCGTGGGTGGGCTCGACCACCTGGAACGATACACCTCCATTGCGGACGTCGTGATCGGGGCGGTGCTCATTCCCGGATTCCGAGCGCCCTTTGTGTTCTCTGAAGAGATGGTGAAGGCCATGAAGCCGGGCAGCGTGATCATCGATGTCTCCATCGATCAGGGCGGTTGCGTGGAGACTAGCCGGCCAACCACCCTGGACCGGCCTACTTTTGTCGTGCACAACGTCGTCCATTACTGCGTCCCGAACATGACGGCCAACATCGCCCGCACGGCGTCGCGCGCACTGGCAAATGCAGCCATGCCTTATCTGGATGAGCTTGCGTGCCGAGGACTGGAAACGGTGCTGCGAGATGACCGCGGGCTGGCGGCCGGGGTATACATGTACAAAGGAAAGATGGTGAAAGAAGGGGTAGGGGCGACCCTGGATCTACCCGCCGCTCCGCTGGAAAGGTTGCTATAAAAACTTGGCGGTACGTTGCTGAATCCGTTGAGAGAGCAGTCATAATCTTACTAACACCCGATGTGAACAGGTGAATACTCATGAATTGGCTGGACGACTATAAATCCAAATTGAGGACCTCGGCAGAGGCCGTCCAAATGATCAAGTGTGGCGACCGGGTCTACTATGGAGGGAATGCGGCTATCCCTCGGGAACTGGTGCGGGCACTGGCCGCGCGCCGTGAGGATCTTCACGACGTACAGCTCAATCACGTTTTGCTGCTGGGGCAGGATCCGCTGTCGGCAGAAAACATGAAGGGGCACTTCCGGCACAACTCGCTCTTTGTGGGGCCTGCGGATCGTGATGCAGTGAATGATGGGCGTGCCGACTACATGCCGATTTTTTTGCACCAGATCCCGAGAGTGTTTCGGGACGGTATCGTGCCCCTGGATGTAACCATGGTGCAGACATCGCCTCCGGACCAACACGGCTTTCTGAGCCTGGGAGTCGAAAATCTGGCTTCGAAATCGGCCTGCCAGGCATCCAAGATCGTGATCGCCCAGATCAACGAAAAGATGCCCCGGATTCTCGGAGACTCATTTATCCACGTCAACCGCGTCAGCGCGATCGTCGAACACACCGAACCGCTGCCGACTCTGCCGGTCAAGCCGTCTACCGAAACTGAGAAAGCCATCGCCAGCCATATTATCCCTCTCATCCGGCCGGCCTCAACTGTGCAGATGGGAATTGGCGGCATTCCCGACGCCGTTTATGAATCCATGGAAGGCAACCTGGAACTCGGCATCCACACGGAAATGATGTCCGATCGCGCGATGCGCGCAATCTTGCGCGGCGTCGTGACGGGGAACCAAAAGACGCTCCATCAAGGTAAGGTGGTCATCACCTTCGCACTCGGGAGCGAGGAACTTTACAGCTTCCTGAACAACAATCCGCTCATCGAATCTCATCCGGTCGAGCACGTCAACGATCCGTTTATCATCAGCCAGAATGACAACATGGTGGCCATCAACTCGGCGATCGAGGTGGATCTCACTGGGCAGGTGTGCTCGGATTCCATCGGGCCTTACATTTACTCAGGATTCGGCGGACAGGTGGACTTCATTCGCGGCGCAGCGCGGTCCAGGGGCGGCCGGCCCATTATTGCCCTTCCCTCTACCGCCAAGAACGGTGAGATGTCACGCATCGCCCCCTTCCTGAAGCAGGGCGCGGGAGTCGTCACCAGCCGCGCCGATGTGCACTATGTGGTTACCGAATATGGGGCGGCAAATCTTTTCGGCAAGAACCTGCGGGAAAGAGCAGAGGAGTTGATCGAAATCGCCCATCCCAAATTCCGGGATGAGCTCGAAAGGGCCGGCAAGGAACGGAAGCTTTTGCCCTGAAGTCAATCCCGAATGCGAACGGCCGGCCTCTTATTCCCAAGGCTCACGCTCTATAGGCGGGGATTCACTTCTCCTGGGGCGCCGTGAGCTCAGAGGTGCTGTCTTCATTCATGCGATGCCGGCGCCACCTGCGCGGCGAAATGAGCGCCGCGACGAAAAATATCAGCGTGGCCAGGAGCACGATGGTTGCGCCCGAAGGCGTATTCAGCCGGGCGGAAAGAAGGAGCCCCCCCACCGTGCTGCTTACGCCGATCAGGATGGAAAATCCCATCATGCGGCGGAAGTTCTCTGTGAGCTGGTAGGCAGCGGCTGCAGGAGTGACCAGCAACGCTGAAACCAGAACGATACCCACCACTCTGATCGACAACACCACCGTGAGCGCGATCAGGCTGATCAGCAAAAAGTAGATCCGGGCGGCCGGCACGCCGGTCACTGCCGCCATCTCGGCATCGAAGGTCACAAACAGCAGTTCTTTGAAAAACAGCAGGACCAGGACCAATACCGCGGCGCTCAACAGGATCGTAATCCAGACATCCTCACGATTGATGGCCAGAATGCTGCCAAAAAGGTAGCCGAACAAGTCAACGTTGTAGACTTTCATGAGGCTGATGAGCAGAATGCCGAACGCCATGGTCGAAGCGAAGAAAATTCCCACGGCAGTGTCTTCCTTGACGCGCCCCTTGCGGGAAACCAGGCCGATGCCCCAGGCTGTGCCCATGCAAAAGATCACTGCCGTCAGGACCGGGTTGACCTTCAGGAAGAAGCCCAGAGCCACGCCGCCGAAACTGGCGTGTGCGATCCCGGCCCCGATGAACGAAAGCCCTTTCAGGACAACGTAGGTGCCGATGATGGCACACATGATGCCGATCAATGTGCCGGCAAACAGGGCGCGCTGCATGTAATGGTAGCTGAGTATCTCCATCATCGGTCTTTTTCCACCACCAGGTGCGGCGCGTGGCCGTGATGGAAGAACACGGCATCACAGCCGTACATTTTGGCGAGTTCATCCGAACCCAATACCTCCGCCGGGCGCCCATGGACGACCAGGCGGCGGTTGATGCATACCACTCCTTCCACATAGGAGGCGACCACGCCCACATCGTGCGAGACGACCAGCATGGTGATGCCGTCTGCGTGAAGCATACGCAGCAACTCATAAAGGCTCTCGCTCGACGCTGCGTCCACGCCTGTTGTCGGCTCGTCGAGCAGCAGTAGATCCGGCTCGTTGGCGAGGGCGCGGGCCAGAAAGGCGCGCTGTCTCTGCCCGCCTGAAAGCCGGCGGATAGGCCGGTCGGCCAGATCGGCGATGCCTACGCGTTTCATGGCCTGAAGAGCCACCGCGCGGTCGGCTGCGGATGGGCGGCGCAGCAAGCCGATGCGGCCATACCTGCCCATCAGCACAACCTCCCCCACGCTCACGGGAAAGTTCAGATCTATGGACATGATTTGCGGCACATAGCCAATGCGGCTCCGCTCGCCGCCGAGATCGGCCGGCCGCTTCCCGAATATCTTCACACTTCCGCTCACGGGGCGAACCAATCCGAGAATGACCTGCAGGAGAGTCGTCTTGCCCGCGCCATTCGGGCCGATAACGGCCAGGAAACTGCCCGCAGGCACCGTGAGACTGACGTCCTCGAGCGCCAGGAGATCCTGAAATGTCACCGTAACATGATCCAACTCGATGATTGGATGAGTTTGGCTCATCGATGTCGCTCCCTTCCTTTGCGCGCGCTAGCGCAAGGCCAGGCTGATCTGGCTCAAGTTGAAGCGCATCAGGTCCAAATAACGATAATCGGGCGGTTGCCCGAGCGGATTTAGCAGCAAAACACGAATGCCGCTCTCCCCGGCAATGGTCTCGGCAGCTTTGCTGGAAAACTGGGGCTCGGCAAAAATCGCTTTGGCTTGGATCTCTTTCACCTTGCGGATGATGTTGGCGATTTCCACCGGCGAGGGCTCCTGCCCTGGCCTGCGTTCGATGACTGCTGCCTCTTCGAGACCATAATCGGCGGCGAAATAGGACCAGGCGGCGTGAAATGCGATAAATCTCCTGTTGGAAAATCCCGCCACTGCCGTGCGGATTTCCTGATCCAACACGCGCAGCTTCTGGAGGAATTTATCGGCGTTGCCGCGGTAGATCTCAGCCCCGGCCGGATCGGCTTTGGCGAATGCATCATGGATCTTCTCGACCTGGAGCATGGCTTTTTGCGGGCTGAGCCAGGTGTGGGGATTGCCCCCGGGCGAGTCCTCATCGCCGGCGAGGATCTTGATTCCTTCACTGGCTGTGACGATCGTCAGATTGGGATTGTTCGCGGACGAAATGACCTTGTCCGCCCAGAACTCCAATCCCACCCCGTTGAGAATGAGCACGCGGGCCCGCGTTACCGCCTTCAACTGCGCCGGAGTGAGTTCGTAGGTATGCGGACTGGCGCCGGCCGGCACCAGTACCTCCACCTGCACACGATCGCCCCCCACCTGCCGGGCAAAATCGGCCAGAGGCAAGATGCTGGCCACCACCTGCCACCTCGTATCCTGCTTTCCAGGTTCCACCGTGCTGCCGCACGCCGATAAAATGAATGCCAGCGAGATCAAAAGCAACATGGTGGGAGAAGTGCGCCGCTTAGGCATAAAAACCTTTTCCTCCCGGTCCTTCAGACGGCTCAAGCAAGGAGCTTGCATTATACCCGCTTTCCCCGGCGCTTTCTCTATCCGCGGCGGTTCAGGCATCGCTTTTGCTAAGGGAGAAACCGCTCGGGATGACTCAATTTCTCAGGCAGATAGTGATCGATCACATAGTTCAGACCGTGCTTCGCCAGAGCCTGTTGCTCGGCACGCACGCCCATGCGGAGAAGCTGCTCCATGGCCGTAACCCAGGCCTTGTGGTGCCGGATGAAAGGATCGTTTTTGATGGCATCACGGGCGCGCTTGATATCCACATCCTTGAGTGGGTGCGTCGGCAGCTTATAGTCGATGATGTCCTGCGGCGTGATTCCCAAAAATGTGGCTTGGGGTACGCAAAAGAACTCGTTCAAGTGAGCGGCATTTCCCGATCCGACCTTGAGCGTCCGGTAAATGTTCGTGATGCCGTAGGGATCGCCGTCGACGAAGACATACACCGGAATCTTCTGAAAATCAGCCAGCCTGCGAATGAAGCGGCGGCAAGCCCGGGTAGGCACTCCGCCCATGCTGATGAGAATGCAGTTGGCCTTCTTCCAATAATTGTGCTTGACCAGCCGCTGGAACATCCCGGCCGTCTCGATGACCAGGATGAATTTGGCGTTGGTTTCGAACTGAAGATGCTCGACGGTGATCGGAATGCTATAGGCGCCGGTGCCGAACTTGGTGCAGTCGATGTGCAACACCTTGCCGGTGTCACGATCCTTGTCCAGCACCGTGAGGCGCCCGGCCACGTCGCCTCCCTTTTCCTCCGGAATGAAGCCAAGCTGTTCGCGGTTGACCGAAAAATAAGCCTCGACATCGTCCATGACCGTGTCGGATTCCGGCTGCTCGTTGAAACGCGCATCTTCCCAATTCTTGGAAACGTAGTACGCCTCTCGTTTGGTTGCGATATCGTCGTTTTCCACCAGATCCTTCGAGAGCGCGATCATGCGCAGGGTTTGGGCGAAAGTCTTGACCGTGTTCACAGTCAACGTGCGTTCTTTCTTCTGGCCCGCAATCTCGAAGAACCCCCTGTCAGGGTGGTACTTGACGTTGCTCAAGGAACGCACCGGGAACTTCATCGTCGGCTTCTTGCGCGCCAGAATTTTCTTCTTGATGTCCAACGCCGAATTCTTGATTGCGCTCAGCACGTCCTTGGTTGCGCCACTGGGCACCGGAATCGCCGGCATCTTTTTCTTGGGCATGACCACCTGCTCCTGAACTGACCTATTTCATCGTGCGGCTGCGTTCTAAAACCTCGCGCAGCGTCACCACCAGCTCGGTCTCGACCTTTTCCGGCAGCCCCAGGATCTCGCGCAGGGCGATGCCGATATGCGGAATGTAGCGCTCAATGTACGACTTTTTCTTTTCCTCTTCCACTTCACGCCGGTGCGCCCGGATGTGGACGCCCAATCTGCGTCCGCAGTCCTGCAGCGCCAGCCTCAGTTCCTTTATGATCTCGGGATAGCCGGCAATCGCCTCCTTGCTTTCCGAAGTGAAAGGCACCCAGACCGAGGCAATGTGAACGAAGAGCGCCATGGGCCCCATGGGCAGCGCGCCCTTGGCCATGGACAAACCATAGTTGCGCCAATCAATGCTCAGAGCCGCCTTGGTTATGGCGCACCCCGATTGCTGATACTGAAGTGGGACACGATTGGCAAAACGCAGCAGGTCGACCAATTCATCCGCCGGCAACGAGCCGCCATAGGCCATGCCCACCTCGATCTGGAATGGGTTGCCGCGATAGACAGCGGGCGCGCGCGTGATGGCAGTGTAAAACGCCGCCGGAATCTCCTTCTTCAATCCTGACAGGATCTGTTCCTCGCCAATCGGGGAGAGGCAGTTCGTCGGCGGGCTCATGATCTTGACGCTGTTGATAGCCTTGTACAGGCGCTCGGCCTCGTTGACGGCAATGGCATGAGGATTGGCGGTGGGTCGAAGCTGCGCGGCCTGACAGATCTCGGCCGCCACTCTTGAGCTCACACGGGAGAAATTGTGTTGCAGAGCGCCGGACAGGTTGCGGCCACGAGTCTCCTTCAGCAGCTTGATGAGGGCGCCCAGCTCGACTCCGTAGGGATGGGGCTTGATCTCGCGCGGCTCGGGGGGCAGGGTTTCGGATGCCCGGGGGAAATGCTGGATACTCTCGGCTCCAGGATACGAGTAAAAGATCTCGCAGTGCGGATTGGCGATAGCGGTCTGGCGGATATAGTCGTCGACGGAATGCCGACCCTTCTTGTACGTCCCGACCAGCTCGATCTCGACGCGCGTTCCGTGTGGCGGTTCCCAGTCCCGGACTTCGTCCATGATGATCTGCGGGGCATTCTTGCGCGTGTCGATCTGGATTTCGTAGTAGTGCGCGGGCTTGTCATCGCTTGTGCGGGAGATCACGACTACCGACTTCCCGGTGGTGAGCAGCCCATACATGCCCGCGGCTGAGATCCCGATCCCCTGCTGCCCCCTGGCCTGCTTCAAGGTGTGAAATTTTGAACCGTAAAGAAGCTTGCCGAAGATCTTCGGGACCTGGGCCTTGACGATCCCCGGACCGTTGTCTTCGACCGCAATGCGGAAACGATCTTCCGCCAATTGCAGGATCTCAACCTTGAGTGTGGGGAGAATTCCCGCTTCCTCACATGCGTCCAGAGAATTGTCGACCGCCTCCTTGATCGCGGTCAGGAGCGCCTTCTGCGGATTATCAAATCCCAGGAGGTGGCGGTTTTTAGTGAAAAACTCCGATACCGATATTTCGCGCTGGCGCGTTGCCATGCTTTCGGCGGTTTCGCGCCGTCCGGCACTGCGTTGGACGGAGCTCGGCGCTGATGTGGCCTCGGCCTCGGGCAAACGTTTGGAGGTGCCTGCTTCCACTGAGGCAGGACCCGCGGGTGCCGCTGCCGATTTCACGGGCTGCGACTCCGGGTTTTTCCCGCTTACAGCGACAAGACTGAGCTGCTGCGGGCCTGGGCCGACACGCGGCCGCCGGCCGGCTTTCGGCCCGCGGGATGGAACTCGTTCAGGCTGGTTCTTCTTGCGAATACTCCTATCCTCCTTTCACGGGGGAGCAAGGAAGGCTAGATCATAGAGAATCCCTGCGCCCAATGCAACCGACCCGCGCAGCCTATCTGCCACCAGCCTACCCCTATGTCAATGATCTTAAAACCTCTACGCAGAGGCCGCAGAGAACCGTAGGGCGAAAAGTCATCCATCAAAAGGCTATCTGCGTTCTCTGCGACTTCTATTCCGAAAATAGGACCAATTACGGTGCCGATCAACTTGTCTTTTTCTGTGCCCTTTCAGGGCTTGAGATCTCCGCACCTCAGCCCAGGGCTTGCGCCCTGGGCTGTCCCGTCCCGCCCTTTCAGGGCTAAGCATTTCACGACTGCGGAAACCCCGAAGGGGTGGCGCAGCAAAGCCCAAGGCGTGAGCCCTGGGAACAGGGGATCGAGCTGGCAAGAGCCCTGAGAGGGCGGCGCAGGGAAAGCGCGATGAGAGCACAGCATTTTCATGCACCTGGGCGCGCCCCCGGTGCATGGGAGACTGCGTTGAGGTTTTTAGGAGCGGGGTGTGTTTCCTTGCCAGAAGGCATCGCCGCGGTGAAGCAGATCTTCGAGGGAGCGCTGCAGGGCATCCTGGGCTATTGCGAGTTCCTCCTCTGAGGCATGTTCCTTTACGTAGATTGGCGTTCCCATCAGCACCAGGACGCGCGAAAAAGGTTGGGGAACGTGAAATTGGTCCCAGCTTTTCATGACCCAACTTTTTTCCGGGGTCATATGAAAAGGAAAGACGGCGTCGCCCGTTTGGGCGGCAACCCAGACCGCGCCCTGCTTGGCGACATAACGAGGGCCTCTGGGCCCATCGATCGTAAATGCAACATCCTTCTTGTTGCGCAGTTCACGAATCATTTCCACGAGCGCGCCTTTCGCGCCCCTGCTGCTCGATCCCCGCGCAGCACCGTAACCAAACCGTCTGATCACGCGGGCGATGTATTCCCCATCTTTGTTCCGGCTTGTCATAACCACGATGCCGCGGTTGCGAAAGAAATAGGTGCCCATAAAAATCCGGCCATGCCAGAAGGTGAAGATCACCCTTTTGCCGGCGGCGTGGATGGAATGGAAATTTTCCCACCCTTCCACCTGCCAACGCAGGGTGCAACCTACCAGCCGCATAACCCAGTACCCGAGCAGCGAGATAAACCAGGTCTTGAGTCTCTCGCCGGCACTGGAGCCGTTCGCGGCAGCGGATCCAGCGGGTTTGCCTTGGTCGGATATCATCATCAAGAGGTTCCTGCACGGCTTGACTGTCAGCAGGGTCGAGGACCCGATTTATTTTTCCTGGGCGCGCTTTTCGGCTTCACCGAGCCAGCCACGGCGCAGTTGATCGTCAGGAATACTCGAGGTGTAGGGTTTGATATCGAGAGCCGGGGTCCCGTCCAGCATATCCATACCCCGCAAATAAAGGGATCTTCCATCGCGGCGCAATAACTCCACCGTGGTCAGTCCGATCGAGTTCGGCCGCCTGGGCGCGCGCGTCGAGAAGACACCGTGGGATTTGTCGTCAGATGGAGGGGTAAAAATCATGTCATACCCCTCTGACCGGTGAAACACCCAGATCACAATCAGGTGCGAAAAGCCCTCGATATCCTGCAACCCTGATTCGAATTCAGGAAGTACCTCAAGGATTCCCTCCGCATTGTGTTTGGTTCCCAGTCCTTTCGGAATCTGCGCAGTTTCCCGGTAGGGACTGCGCAGGTACCCGATCGCACGCATCTTGAACTCTTCCATAGGATCTCTCCACATTCCCAAAACCAAATCAAGCGGGCTACTTGCGCAAAAGGCAAAATATCTCCACAAAGGTTTACTCGCTGCAGATGCAACACCCGTTTACCTGAGCGAGAGAATCTCTTCCGGGTAGGCTGTCAGGTTCTCAAATCCCGAATCGGTCAGAAGATACGTATTTTCAACTCCGACACCGCCGCGCTCCGGGAAAAAGATCTTGGGCTCAATCGCAATCATCATTCCCGGCTCGAGCGGGATATCGAAGCCGCCGGCCAGCACCGGCAGTTCGTCCAGTTCTAACCCGATGCCGTGTCCGATGAAGCGGACCTGGTTGTCAGCAGCTCCCATAAACCCGGAGGCATAAGGGCTGTCCTTCACGCGATTGAGCACCTGCTGATAAATGCCCGAGCACAGGGTCCCAGGGACAAGCATCGATTCGATCTCTCGCATCAGATCCAGCGCGAAATTATGAGCTTCCACCATATCATTGACAAGCTCTCCAAGAACGTAAACTCTTGTTTTATCAATAAGATATCCTTGATATCCACCCACGATATCCGCCATCAGGCTGTCTCCGTCGGCCAGCCTGCGCAGGCTGCCGCCGCATGGCACTGCCGGACACAGGCCGACCGATCCAACCGGACCCGGAAAAGGGACCGGGTAGGTTGCGCTCGCACCGCTCGAAATCGTGCCGAAGCCGATCTGACTGCCGAAGCCACGGGTGCGGACAATGCCAGGGTGTCCCTGGCTGCGAAGGAAGCCCTCGAGCTGTACCATGACTTCCAGTTCGGTCACCCCGGGCCGTATCCACTGGGGCAACTGATCGAAAGCGCTGCGGAGCATCTGTGCCGCAAGGCGCATCTGGTCGGCCTCATGGCTGGATTTGATCATACGTACGCGGCGTATCGCTTCCGAGGCATCGACGAACTGCACTCGGGGAAACAGTTCCAGCAACCGGAGGTAGTAGCTGGTCGGCAGGACATCGGTTTCGATGCCGACCCGGCGCAGGTTCGCGATGCCCTCACTCTCCAACCACTCAGGCAGCTTCTTGAATCCTGGGAAGGGGAGGAGTCGCTCCCACGACGATTCCATCCGTGCCCGGCTTAGGCTCTTCTGAACCAGGAAAGTCGGCTCGCCCGTGGCAGGAAGACACAACAGCCCGGACTGCGAGGTGCCGGCAAAATAGAACACATCGACATTTTGAAACACAAAGACCGCATCCACGGCAGCGCCTTGCATCCAGTGCTGCAGTTTCCCCAGCCTTCCGGCGAGCTCCGGTTTTGGCAATAGATCCATAGCCTCATCGTAACCGCAACCACTCTGATCATGCAAACTAGAATCGCTGGTGAGAGCCGGGGAGGATCTTTGCCGTTGTGGCAAGACGCAAAAGCGTAAAGGTATTAAGTGCGCTATAAATAGCAGAAAATAAAATATTTAATCTCTTTGTATGTTTGTGGTTGCAGCAGGCCCTATAAATTTCCCCTCGATCGTGATATTAAGAACGGCAGCGATAAAACATAAATTCAATCGGCAGGTCAGCCGGTCACGCAATGCTGTCAACCTTGTGCCGTTCCAGCACGTAAGAAGCATTGTGCCGGGGTTCAGACCGGAATCTCTCGGAGTCCTGGACGCAATGGTGAGCCCGCAATCCGACGAAGATCTGGTCGCAAAGACCCTTGGGGGGGAGGAGGAGGCATTCTCCCAACTGTACGACCGCTATCGACAGAGGGTTTACGCCACCGTGTATAGAGTCATTCAAGACGCGGCCGAGGCTCAGGACGCCACTCAGGAAGTCTTCATCAAGCTCTACCGATCTCTGTCTGACTGGGACGCGAAAAGAGCCAAATTCTCCACCTGGCTGTATCGATTGGCTGCCAATCACGCCATCGACTGCTGGCGCATGCGGCGCAGGCGCCATGAGGCACAGCCGGCCGAGGTCCCGGATCGCGAAGCGTTGCCCGAAAAAACGATCAGCGATGCCATACTCACGCCCTTCGGAGCGCTGGAAAAAAAGGAGAGCATCGCGCAGATACGCAGTTGCGTCGACGATCTGCCGGAACTTCAAAAGAAAGTTTTCCTGCTCCGCTATTTTCAGGAGCTGAAGCTGGAAGAGATTGCCGAAATGGAGGAATGCAGCCTCGGTACCGTCAAAACATCACTGTTTCGCGCCACGCATGCAGTGCGGCGCGCCGTGCGCAGGGCAGGAGGATCCCAATGAAGCGGCCTGGATCCCGTCATTACACCGAAGAAGAACTGCTCATGCATTATCTGCAGGAAGAGACCGCCGAGGCAGGAAAGGAGATCTCCACCCACCTGCAGGAATGCAGCGAGTGCAGGGCCGTCTTCGAGGAATATGGGGATCTGGTCGAGCGGATACGAGGCTGGGCGGTTCCTGAAATCCAGCAGGAAGCCTGGCAGGCTCAGAAAGCGATCCTGTTAGCGCATTACCGCGAAGACGC
This sequence comes from Acidobacteriota bacterium, assembly GCA_041501225.1. Classification (GTDB taxonomy): domain Bacteria; phylum Acidobacteriota; class UBA6911; order UBA6911; family UBA6911; genus JAFNAG01. Next base: position 4,819 of record JBGQNR010000052.1, on the reverse strand, counting down.
AGCCGGCGGTCGGCGCCGGGGCCTTATTTCCTCTCTCCAAAAGAGCCTGCTGTCGGCCTGGAGTTACGCGCTGGAAAATCCACTGCCGACTCTGGCTTATATCGCCGTAGCAATTGCATTTGCCTTGGAGAGAACCATATCCACCTTCCGATTGGATCGTCTCCTCCCCGGTGCGAGTGAGGTTTTCGAGATTTTGAGGCAGGTATTTTAGGAGTGATAGCGGCGATGCGCCACGGTGAGAAATTGAGCCTCGGAGAGTTCTTGAGAGATATCCGGCTTGTGATCACCTCGCCTGCGCGGCGCTTCGCGCTGATCCAGGAGCGTGGCGCCGCGTGGGGATCCTGGGTTCTGCTCCTGGTCCCAGCCTACCTCGCGTTCAATTATGTAGGCGGGCTCTACTTCGCCCATGCACCATTCCCAGGTTATTACTTCATTCCGCCCCTGCTGGCGGCGATCGCGGCCACGTACTTGAAGGTATATTCGATCCACATTTGCGCCCATCTCTTTCAGCGGAAACGAGCGACCGAGTCTGGGCGGGGCACCTTTCCGGACTTGTTAGTCGTCTACGGCTACACCGGAGTTCCTGCCATTCTGGCGATATTGCTGGCGACCGCGGTTTTCCTTTTGATTCCTCAGGAAATCGGGCGCTTGATGCTGCAGGTCAAAGCTATCGGTGTCAGCATTGTGGTCGCGATCGTCATCGCGCTATTCATCTGGAATCTCATCCTGGTGGTTCTTGCGCTGCGCACGGTCTACTCCATTCGTGATATCCAGATCGTGCTTGCTTTCATCATGGGATCGGCGCTGATGACGGTGCCGGCATTGGGAACTTTCTGGATCATTGCCACGCCTCATGTCGACTTTGCCTACGTGCAGTCGATATACTCCACCAGAATCCTTCGTTTTTTCGCCTCCGACCCGACCTCGAGCAATTCCCAAAATACAAAAATCCAAATTCATGTGGATAAATTGGCGTATCGCTTGCGAGCTCCTGAGCGTTTTGAGCTGGTAGTGTTCCTGGGCACTCAGCGGAAGCGGCCGGAGAAGGAGGGCGAAGGCGGCCTCCTGGTCGGATCCTCTGTCGGAATTCGATCGTCGATCCGATGGGAGCATGGCACCCCTATTGTGGGCCGCATCGTCGGACTTCCAGGAGATACGGTCGAATTGGTCGATGGTAACCTTCGTGTCAACGGACAACGATGGGATGAGCGCTACCTTGCGCCCGAGTACCGTTCGAACGCCTTTTTGCCCTCGAAATCTCTCATGCCCTCGGAATACCTCATCCTGCCCGAAAACCGCAATCTCATTTCCGAAATGAAAGACGAGCTTGTGGTGAGGCGCGAACAAATTGTCGGGCGACAGATGGTCAACAAATGGCCGCTGGGATGGTGGGTCTTCCGCCCGACGGTGTTTCTACAAGCACAGCCGGTGATGCAAAACAAGACCCCATAAGAATTCAGAATCCAGGAGCCGGAATTCAGAAGGAAAACCTGGAATTACTGCTACCCGCGCAGCCAATCTCGCAGATTTTGAATCTGCGATTCAGGCAGTGACAAGCCCCGGAAGGGGCGGCATAGCTACAGCCCAGGGCGTGAGCCCTGGGGAAGGTGCATGTAGCCTTCAGAGCCCTGAAAGGGCGGCATAGCCTGTGCCGCCCTTTCAGGGCTTTCATCTCCGAATGCCCCCCGCCCCAGGGCTTGCGCGCTGGGCTGTAGCTGTTGGACCCCTTCGGGGTCAAAACAGCAACTGCTTAATCTCTGCCAGCATTCCGGGACTTGTCGTCGGTTGCAGTGTCTGAATCGCAGGTATTTTGAATGCTGAATGCTGACTCAGGGCTTCTTGTCGCTTACAATAGCTAATTCGTAGTTGCCCACGTGCACATTCAGATTCGGGGGAATGTTGTGAGACGATTCTTTCTTATGCCACTGACTCTCATGCTGCTCTTTCAGTTTTCCGGTGCTGCCTTGCAAAAGCAGGGAGTTACACGCAAGCTGCCGGGCGGATCGCCTGAAACGGGGTTCCTCCTGCCCAACGGCTGGTCGATCACCCCTGCGGGGGAGCAAATCGAAGTCGGGGATCTGCCGCTGGCGCTGGTCCTGCACCCTGATGGCAAGCACTTGCTCGTGTCCAACAACGGCTATGGCACTCAATCCGTCGATGTCATCAACCTTGCGTCGAAGAAGATTGTCAGCCGGGCACGCGTCGACATGGCCTGGCTGGGGTTAGGGGTGAGCCGGGACGGCAATACGATCTACGCCGGCGGCGGCTTGAGCAACTCGATTCTGCGTTTTTCGTTCATGAGCGGCAGGATTGCTGCGATCGATCCGATTTCTGTCGGCAACCGCAACGCCAACATCTACCCGAGCGGGCTCTGCGTCGCAGGCAACCAGCTGTATGTAGCCAATAATCTGAGCAACGACCTGAGCGCCGTCGATCTGGCCACAGGCACGCTGCTGGGGAAAGTGCAGGTTGGAGACCATCCCTATACCTGCGTTGCCACCCCGGACGGCAAAACAGTTTACGTAAGCCTTTGGGGCGCAGCGGAAGTCGCCGCCATCGAACCCGCATCCATGAAGGTGACGGGACGCATCCGAACCGACGACCATCCCAATGCCATGGTCTTTTCTGCCGACGGACGGCGGCTGTTTGTCGCAAACGCCAACAGCAATACGATCTCGGCAATTGACCTGGAGACGCAGAAGGTGACAGAGAGGATCTCGGTCGCTCTCTATCCAAACAGCCCTGCGGGGAGCACGACGAATGCGCTGGCCGTGAGCGCCGACGGGACCCGTCTCTATGCGGCGAATGCCGATAACAATGATGTGGCCGTGATCGATATCCGCAGACGCGGCGAAAGCCAGGTGCTGGGCTTTATTCCCGTGGGCTGGTATCCGACGGCACTGGCTCTGAGTGCGGACGGCAAAACCTTGTACGTCGCGAACGGCAAAGGGAGCCGGTCTTTTCCGAATCCCAAAGGGCCGCAGCCGACAAAAGAACGGACCCCCGACACCCAGTACATCGGGCAGTTAATGGTCGGTTCGGTTTCGGTTGTGGCGATCCCGGATGAGGGGGGGCTGCGCCGCTACACGTCGCAGGTGCTCAAGAACTCGCCCTATTCTGATAAGAAGAGGCTGTCGGTTTCTTCGCCGGGCGCAAGCGCGATTCCATCGCGGGTCGGCGGAAAGTCACCGATCCAGCACGTGCTCTACATCATCAAGGAAAACCGCACGTATGACCAGGTTTTTGGCGACATCGCCGAGGGGAACGGGGACAAAAGTCTGACTCTTTTCGGCGAGGACATAACGCCGAACCAGCACGCTTTGGCGAGGGAGTTCGTGCTGCTGGACAACCTCTACGCTGACGCCGAAGTCAGTGCGGATGGGCACAACTGGTCCATGGGTGCTTATGCAACCGACTACGTCGAAAAAACCTGGCCGTCGCAGTATTCCAGCCGCCGCAAGACCTACGATTATGAAGGGGGAGCGCCGATCGCGGCGCCGAGCAGCGGGTACATTTGGGATGCCTGCAAACGTGCAGGGATTTCCTATCGCAGTTATGGTGAATGGGTGCTGAATGGCGCAGGCCCGGGAGGCACGATGGTCGCCCGCTCCCCCGCGCTCGAAGATCACATTGATCCGCAATATCGCGGTTTCGACCTGGAGTACAGCGATCTCAATCGTGCCAAACGGTTCCTCTCCGAGCTCCAGCGTTTCGAAAAGGAAGGCGCCATGCCGCGTTTTCAGGTCGTGCGTCTGGGGAATGACCACACCCAGGGGACGCGAGCCGGCAAGCTCACCCCGCGCGCCTATGTTGCGCAAAACGACCTGGCCTTTGGGATGGTGATCGAAGGGCTGACCCATTCGAAGTTCTGGCCGACGATGGCGATCTTCGTCATCGAGGATGATGCCCAGAACGGGCCGGACCACGTGGATGCGCACCGCACCATTGCTTTTGCCATCAGCCCCTATGTCAAACGCAAATCGATCGACAGCACGATGTACAGCACCACCAGCATGGTGCGCACCATTGAACTTATCCTTGGTCTCCCTCCTATGAGCCAGTACGATGCCGCCGCAACGCCCTTGTTCGCTTCGTTCGGGACCAAAGCGGATCTGACGCCTTATTCGCTGCGCGCAGCCCGGGTTTCCCTGACCGAAACCAACCCTCCCGGCGCTCCGGGTGGCAAACGCTCGGAGGAGATGAATTTTGCCGAGGCTGATGCGGCGCCCGACATCGAATTCAACGAGATTATCTGGAAATCCATCAAGGGTAAAGATTCCATCATGCCCGCCCCTGTGCGCTCGGTGTTCTGCCGTGTCAAAGATAAGGACTGATCGCAACCGGCCGTATATAATAGTTTTTGCTGCCTGTCGTGGTTGCGATTTTGATGGCGCCGAGGAGGGCCTGTGCCCCGCGTGGCTGTCTTTACATTTAAGGAAAAGGAGGAATGAATGCCCGGTACTTACAAGATCAGTGAAATGGTAGGGACATCTCCCGTCAGCTTTGCGGAAGCAGTCAAGGCGGCGGTTGCCGAGGCTGGGAAAACAATCCGCCTGATGGATTGGTTCGAGGTCGTGGAGATGCGCGGTCACATCAAAGAGGGCAGCGTCGACGAGTTTCAGGTCAAGATCAAGGTAGGACACCGGCTCTAGGAGCCCGTCCGAGAATTAGGAGGGGTCGCGTTCCGAGCGCCGCGGTGGCAGATGCAAGGCGGCGCGACGCAGGCGATGTCTCTGTATATCGTCGAGGAGCGCCAACGCCGCAGATGCCCCCGCGCCGCCGGAACCCGAAGGGCGCATGGGGGTTGCGGGGCGATCTC
>JBGQNR010000051.1:0-29878 GCA_041501225.1 Acidobacteriota bacterium | reverse complement strand
GTTTTCCAATGCCAGGTCAGAACGCAGCCTCAGGGCGCTTGGGATCAGAGAGAGCCGCCGCAAAATCGTCAGAATCATGACCGCAGAGTGTCTGGCACTTGGCCGCAGAAAGTCAACCGTTTCAATGCGGCCGGGGTTTTGGCGAAGTTTACCGGCCAATCCGTTCCGGAAGTCCAGGAAACCGCAAACCTGCAAATTCTTTCCCTTCAGAAAAGCCTTTTTTCTTCAGCTGCCTTTTGGCAGAGATTGGCCGGTCAAGGCGAATGACAGGTTGCAATTCGCTGCCGGTTCCGATCCCTGCCCTGAATCTCCCGATTTCCCAACCGCCACAGCCGATTTTTCCCTTATGCCGCATGATTTAAAGTCCTATAGATCAGAGACTTTGAAATCAGGCACGAGCCAGGATCCTCGGCATGCCGGTGTATTCAGCGGTTTTTCGCTCGATCTTCTCAGCGCGTCCTTCGTTGTTGATTCCTCCCATCAGGTACTGACGGAAATGCGAGCTCCGTTCGCCGGAGATTTGAGGCAGCGATGCCGGGCCGGTCGCGCTCAGCGTCTTCGCGAGCGGAAAAGCCTTAACCGCAGGGAAACTCAGGCCGAAGAGTAGAGAGAAAGCGTATCTGTTTCTCCCCTCGGATTCAGCGCAGGTGTTGTCAGATATGGTTCTCCGCCCAGAATCACTCTATGCAGAATCCTGATAAACTAAGAGACTTCCATTGAACAAGCCACTATTGGTTTCGTATTTTGCAGCCGGCATGTCGCTTTTGGTCACGGCCCTCCAGATCACGCGCCCTAGCGCTCTTTCCACACCCATACCGGTTGAGGCTCCTGGCCAGGTCGCTGCGGCGCCGGCTCAACCGCAAGTGCCTCGGAAACGGGATTTCCTGAACCAGGAAGCCCGCGGTCTCTACGTAACCTCCTGGATAGCAGGAATGAAGCGGTTCCGTGAAATCGCCGATGGCATGGCTGGTTCCGAGCTCAACACGCTGGTCATCGACATCAAGGATTGTTCCGGAAAGGTCGGCTACGATTCGGCGGTGCCTTTCGTGGCCGAGATCAAGGCTCATGAGCGACGCATCCGTGATCTGGGAGCGGTGCTCAACTATTGCCGGGAGCGGAAAATACATACGATCGCGCGCATTGCCGTCTTTCAGGACCCGGTGCTTGCCGCAGCCAAGCCGGAGCTGGCGGTAAAGTCCACCGGTGGCGCCACCTGGAAGGACCGCAACGGCCAGACCTGGGTTGATCCCTCATCATACAAGGTATGGGAATATAACCTGAACCTCGCTAAAGAGGCAGCTTCCAGAGGATTCGATGAAGTCCAATTCGATTACGTTCGCTTCCCCACCGATGGCAGTCTCGAGGAACTGGCATATCCCGTATACAAAGCGGAAGTTCCGAAACACCAGGTGATAAAGAAGTTTTTTATATACCTGGACCAGGAGCTGAAGCCGATGGACGTCCTCGTGTCTGCCGATATTTTCGGACTTACAACGGTCGCCGAGGGCGACCTTAACATCGGACAGAAGATCGATGACTTGGCACCCTATGTGGATTATCTCTGTCCCATGGTATATCCCTCACACTACACCCCGGGCTACATGGGCTTCGCCAAGCCTGCCGAACACCCTTACAAAGTGGTTTACGACAGCTGCGTGAGAGGGCTGGACAAGATCAAGGGGCAACGAGCGAAACTGCGACCCTGGATTCAGGACTTCAATTTGGGCGCCACGTATGACCGGCACATGATTCTGGAGCAGATCCAGGCGCTCCGGGACGCCGGAGCCTTCGGCTTCTGTGTCTGGAACGCAGGAAATGTATATACAACCGAGGCCTATAAGCCGCCGCTCCCCCAAGCCAACCCTAACCCTCCGTTTCGCGCCGCGCTGGTCGCCGAGCTGGAACGCCTACGCCAGGCCAAAGCCTCTCAGACACAGGGGAATAAAAGCCTGAATAAGCAGTGAAATTCGCTCAGCGGATCTTTTCGGAATACCGGGATGCTCACCTGCGCGCCTCCCGCCAATAGCGGAGTGCACTTGTCCTGCTTTGAACAGCACCGATTTTGCCCCAGAGGCATGCCATTGTTTGGGCCTACAATCCTCAGGCGGGCGAGGTTAACGCCTCGAAGTTGACGTAAGACCCCATATCAGCAGCTGCAGGGGTCGCATTCCGCGCCTATTTGGAACGGTGTCATGGCACCGGTTGGCCGCGCATTCCTTTCTTCTGATTTGACAGGGAAACTGGGCTTTCCCGCGAACATACCAAGATACTCTTCTTTAGAGCCGGGGCCGGTAGGATTGCTAGAGTTAAACGGTTGTACTCCCGCCACCAAGCGTGAATTTTTAGCAGTTTTCCTGAAATATGAGGGCTGCTGCGAAACATTACCAGCGGAGGAATCGCCGACGCGCCAACACGGCTGGCTCGATTGCGCCTATGGGGTCTGGCATCTGGTCCTGGAAGAAGACGATCATCCGGTGCGCTGCTGGGGCGACAAGGATAGCGCCTTGGCGGAGCTGGCGGGCGAGGGCTGGCTGGTGATTGGTCCTTTTCCGAGGCGATATCGGCGGCGCTGGGTCTTTGATCGGACCTACAGTCTTATCCGGTTCGTATAATGAGGCGAGCCAGCATAGTCTTGCCCGAGCCGGGCGGACCGATCAGTATAATGTTATATATGGTTTAAATCAGCCTCGGCCCCCCTTCCAGACCGCATCGATTGCAGGTGCAGTACGTCGAGCCTAGCTGCCGAATGGGCCCGGGTGCCTCTCCCTTGATGTCGGTCGAGATTCTTGTCGTTTCCCGGTTCCAACCGACAAATGGGGCACAGTTGAGGGACGTCCGACTTTCTTCACCGCACGCTATTTCTGCTTCTGCTCCGCAATCAACTGAGCTACTTTCGAATCCTTCGTGACTGGTTCGACCAGTACGATGTGATCGGCATTCAGCACCATGATGTCCGGTGCATGCCACTCTTGACCTCGTCTAACAAGGATATTCGTGGTCTTTGTACTCTCTACTGGACTGGGAACCGTCCGAACATAGTAGACCTCTCGGAGTACCGGATAAGCGGTTCCCAGACCTTCAAGCCTTCCGAAAAACACCTGACCGTTGGTCAACAGCACCGCCTGATACTCTGTATTAAACGTCGGGGCGGCGCTCTGCCGGCCGGAGCACCCGATATTGGTAGTGCCAATGCCGATCACCAGCAGCAACGATAGTGCCAGAGCCGTTAATGAAAAGCATGTTCGTCTCATAACACCTCAGACGAGCCCCTGCGGTTCTTACGTTTTCGAAGAGCAGCGGCGACGATTGCAGCCAGTCCAGAGCCTAACAATACCAAGCTGCCCGGTTCTGGGACTACCTTGATTTCGAATGTGGGACCCGTGAAGCTGTCAAATCCACCCAGGGTAAAGCTAGTGTCATACGCGGAGATTGGGAAGTTGCCTATGTCGTACGTCTGATTAAACAGTGGTCCGACGCTGCCGAGGCCCGACACGCCAAAATAACCGCCACTAGCAAACACGTTTGGTTCAAGACTGAAACCAGTATCGTTAAAGAATAGACCGTTCATGAAAAATGTTGGCGTGACGTGAAGCAAAGTGGCATCAAATGGAACGTTGATTCCCGGGCTTGGGCTTCCGGCATCAAAGGAAACGGTTTGTCCGGTCTCAGCCACATCCAAATGGATATGCACGTTCGGCATCAGAGAGAAGTCTTGATACAGTCCGATATCGAGTCCGACACCTGCCGAAAGGAGATTATAATTAATCGGTCCGACTGAACCGCTGAGGGGAGGAAGGCCTAAGGCATTGGCAGCAATATTCACAACATTGGCGCTAAGGTCAATGAAGCTGGAGGTCCCGCTCGAGAGGATCGGTGGAACCCCGCCTCCCGATGTGGAAATGTTGGGTAGATATACCGTGTAATCTACATAGCCCCCAAGGTCCCCGGAAGCCGGGATGCCGAAGTTGTTTCCGAGTACACGAAGTTCGCCATCGTTATTTCGATTGAATGCGAGCAGTTCGGGATGCGCGTTTATGTTTACGATGTTACCTCCGAACGAGCCGCAACCAACAAAGCACAGTTCTCCTCTTGCACCAGCAAGAATTTCGAAGACAAGGTCGGCATATGCCGAAACGCCCGGCGAGGCTGTCGTCAGGAGCCCGGCCCCATAACCGGCGAGAGCGTTTGCGACGAAGGGTCCAAGGTAGGGATTCACCTCATCAGGCATGCTCAGGTTAATTTGAGTGGGAACGCTGGCGTTCACGGAGCCGCTATTTAGCTGGAATCCTAAATCAACGCCTATCCTGCCGGACGAATATGCAGTGAATTCCACCCCATAACAGTCCCCGAACCATCCGCATCCTATATCTCCCGCGGAGCCGCTCTTATTCCAGGTTACCCCATAAAAATTGGCAAAGTTGAATGTAAAGGCGGGTCCGGAGCCCCACATGCTTTGATTGGATGTCTGGAACGTGTGGGGAACGCTGATACTCCCGGCAGAGCACGGGATAGCGATTATGACGGTGAGGCTTAAAACACAAAATCCTTGGATGATCCACTTCGAGAACTCAATCTTCATGTTACCTCCTTTGAAGCGAAGAGTTGTAATGGTTATGGGCATCGGACTCCAGGGAGTGCTGTGGTTGGCAGCTCGGGTGGCCTTCACCCGAATTACCCAATTCATCACTTCTTGCGATGCCTCCACCGCAGAGAGTCTAAAGCTATCGTGGCAAGAGAACTGGAAGGGGAGATGCATGGTGCTGCAATCAGCCGCGAAGTCACACTACCTTCCACTCTTTTTAAGCAATTCGCGGGCCATGCTCCAAAACTACAGTTCTGCTCTGGTGGAAATTAGAGTAAACTTATTGTGCTTAAATGGCTTGCAAGGATTAATGACAAAGCCATGTTTGGGAACCCGATGAGAGCCCCGAGTTAGAAACTGTAAAGCCTTCCGACACCGTAGTTTCGAAAGGCTGTTTCAGCATGGCTAGCGATGTTAGAAATTGTTAATGATGGCTGTGTGGGATGAGCGAGATCCGGCCTTGTCGGTTTTCTTTACACATTTAATGAAAATCTTCATCCTATGGCCCCATCCTCCCCAGCGCATAGAACGAACAAGCTGTGTGTCCGATCTGCTAAACGGTCCCCGTTTACTCCTGAACAGGAACGGAAAGCGTCCCAATATCTTACATTCCCTCCAATGCGGATTTGTTCACGCCTGCCAATTGTGGCTGCATGACTTCCCGCCATATTGACTTCCATTTGCAGAACGCCGTCGGAGTTTGGGACGCTTCCATGCCTTCATGGATAAGCCGCTGGAAGACTGCGAACAAATCGTAAGTGCATTATCCGTGTGGTTTAGACTGAGGTGCGACTGCGCTGGAGGTTGTGGTGCCGTCTTTGCTTCATAAAACAGTAACTGGTACTGTGCGAGGAGGTAGCCATGCGCTCGACCGCCCTCACCTTGACTCTGCTTGCAGTTCTGATACTTGTCTCGCTGTAGACGGAGCGTAATTCGCTTGGCGCCGGCATGTAAGGAACTCTTGGGTAGAGGTGTGCGCAAAACTCGAGCTCCAGGCCCCCATTTTGAGGTATAATCGGGCACGCTGCCGAGGGACGCAGCCGCGGAGCGCCCGGCCAAAGTTGACATAATATCTTATCTCGGAACCTGTCGCGAACAATCCCTGCGAGAGCTGAGCAGCAACTCGGCAGCTCATTTCACCTATCCATGGGCTCCCCACGGGAAACTGCCGACGCTGCCCAATTTGCTACCACTGGATGCCGTGACTGATACTCAACCAGCGTAATAGTAGGCGTCCGCACTTTTATCGACATGAACCTATCACTTCTCGTCATGCTCTAAAGGGAGAACGAACGCGCCACGCTGATGACATTCAACCATACCATTTCGCTCGTTTCGTCGCCTACGGACGATGTTGCGCAGGTGAAAGCCGATCTCGATCGCGTGCAGCCTACGGGATATACTTCGCTGATCGATGCCAGTTACGCGGCCCTGATGGTCTCGGAGGCGAACCCGGGCCGCCCTCTAGTTCTCTTATTCAGCGATGGCCTCGATACCTCAAGTTGGCTAAAGGAGGAGGCCGTGCTTTATACGGCTCAGCGTTGCGATGCCGTGGTGTATGCGATTTCGATGGGACTGCATCCTAAGATCACGTATCTCGACGATCTGACCCGATCCACAGGAGGCAGTCTGTACAAGGTCGAATCGAATAAGGATCTTGGCCGCGTCTTTCTTGATATCCTCGAAGGATTCCACCACCGCTATCTCCTGACCTATTCGCTCGGCAGTACCCCGAAGGCCGGATGGCATGAGTTGCAGGTGCGCGTCAAGGGGCGGAAGTTCAAGGTCAATGCGCGTCCCGGCTATTTCATCAATCCGCCCGGACAAGCCGGAATCAAATAGAAACATTTTCCACTTTCTTTTTCATGCCGATTCTCTACTCGGCTAGGCGGCCCTCCTGATTCGATTTCACAGGGCACTCCTCTCCTCCGCTGGGGAAAATAGGGGAAAATAGAGACGCAACCCATTTTTGACTAAGCTTCAGGCGATCCGGGACCTATCCTTATTTGCCCGGTCGATGGAGCGCGCAGGGAGGCTGCGGCCCCGGCGGGATTCAAGATAAGCGACCATCGTTTCCCCTCCAGCAGGACGCCCGGTGCGCGTGCTTCGCCGAAGCGTGACCAACGTCTTTTCATCATCTTCTTCAGCAAGCCACGCCTACTAATTTATGGTCCCGATTAGGACCCTGAAAGGGTCCTAATTCGACTCCTTAATTAAGCGTCATTCGCGCCTGTCCCCGAAATGCCCGGGTCTTGAGCGCGTGGCTGAGAGCCGTCTTATCGAAATCATTCCACTTGTTATGGTCCGCCCCCAAAGCGCGGAGCCGCAAAACTTGGCCTGGGCGACCACACATTTGTGCTCCCGCCACCGCACCCTTGGTCCCAGGTCGGATGGGACTAAGCGATATTCAAAATAGGACACCACTCCCATTTTTTCCCTGCAGCCTCGGATCGATACTAGCCATGGACCGCGATTTCATAGGGAATCATGACCAAAATCTGAGGAGATCAAAATGAACGGCGCAAAACAAAGTTGCAAACCGGAAACAAGAGCGAGTCGGTTTTTCCTGCTGGTGTTCCTAGTAGCGATCTGTGTATCTCTATTCGCCCAGTCTTCCAACAAGGGAAACGGGCAGGCCCTGGGCCTCGGTAAACTCGAGCCCGCACTCGAAGTCCTCAACGGCGCATACGTCGACCCGAATGCCACCGCCGGCGTAATCGTGCAGTTCCTCGAGGACGAGGTGATCGCCGGCCCGGCAAAGACGAAGCAAGAACTCAAAAAAGTAGCCAAAGCGGCTCGCAAACAGGCTATAGCCGACGCAGGTGGAAACGTGGATAAGGAATTCGACAACTTCCCGATTGACACGACCAAGGTGACATTTGGCGCCCTGAAGCGGCTCGAGAAGCACCCCTATGTCAAGCGCATCTCGATCGACCACGCTACCAATTGGAGCACCTATACGACGGCGCGCGCCATCGGAGCCGACCAAGTCTGGGCAGGCTCTCCGAGCATGCCGGGATTTACCGGCGCAGGGATTAGCGTCGCGGTGCTGGATTCCGGAACCTACTCAGGCGGCGACATGACCGGCCAGGTGGCCTACAGCGTATTTATCGGTGGCGCCGATCCCACAGCTTACGGGCACGGCACGCACGTCGGGGCTACTATCGCCGGGAACGGCGGACTGTCGGCGCCCGGCACAGGATTCCCTGTTCAATATAAAGGAATCGCGTATGGGGCCAAGGTCATTAGTGTCCGGGTGTTGGGTGGAGACGGCGTCGGTCTGACGAGCGATGTCATCGCCGGCCTCGACTGGTGCATCACCTACAAAAACAATTTCAACATTCGTGTGGTTAACCTTTCGCTCGGCCACCCGGTGTTCGAATCCTACAAGACCGATCCGCTCTGCCAGGCTGTCGAGCGCAGTGTCAACGCCGGGATCGTCGTGGTCGCTGCCGCGGGCAATTTTGGGAAAAGCGCCGACGGTTCGGATGTGGTGTACGGCGGCATTACGAGTCCTGCCAACGACCCGGCAGCGATAGCGGTCGGAGCCATCGACACCAAGGGCACTATTACGCGCACCGACGACACCATTGCCAGCTACAGCTCGCGCGGCCCAACTGCAATTGACGGTTTGATCAAGCCGGACATTGTCGCTCCGGGCAACAAGGTGATTGCTCACCCCAATAAGAACTCCCGGCTCTTTATTCAGTATCCAGAGAACAGGGTTTACCCGCCCGGCAGCACCGATGACAACAAGGCTTATCTCATGCTAAGCGGCACCAGCATGGCAACTCCGGTTGTTTCCGCAACCGTGGCCCTCATGCTGGAGGCGAACCCCTCATTGACGCCTAATGCCGTAAAGGCAATCCTGGCTTATACCGCGCAGCGCATGACCGCTCCCAACGTGCTCGAGCAGGGAAACGGCTCTCTCAATGCCGAGGGGGCGGTTCGTCTGGCACGCTCCATATCGCAAAACTCCAACACATTGGCGGCGGGTGTCCAGTGGATCGCCAATCCGTCCATAATCAACAACCACAGCACCATCGCCGGTGAAGGCGTTCTCTGGGGCGATGGCGTCCTCTGGGGCGATGGCGTCCTCTGGGGCGATGGCGTCCTCTGGGGCGATGGCGTGCTCTGGGGAGACGGGGTCTTGTGGGGAGACGGCGTCCTTTGGGGCGACTCCCTGATGAAGTTCAAACAGCCTGCTTTCGGCACCGGTGTACTCTGGGGCGACGGCGTGCTGTGGGGTGACAGCTTCATGATCGGTGGCAGCACGATCCTGGCAGGTCGAGGGAGCACCGGCGCCCTGCGCGGCACAACCTCGGCGAAATGGTATCCGGCCTTTATGGATCCCAACTCCATGGGAATGATCGATGCCGATGCCGTCATCATCCATGGAGCTGCTCCTTGCATCTTGAGGATCGGGCCTCAGGGCGCCTGGTTCTATCCGCCCAGGAACTAATTCCCGGTTGGAAGGTCCGGACTCGTGAATCCGGACCTTCCAACCTCACTCATGGGATCATGCAACCGAACCAGGATCAGGAGAGCAATCCAATGATTAGGGGAAATAAATACAGATTAGATGCCAGGATCTTTAGAATCGCCTTCCTGGGAATCCTCCTGCTCGCGCTCTGCGCCTCCCTTTTTAGCCAGTCGAATTCAAAGGGAAAAGCGATCGGGCAGGGCAAGCTGGAAGCGGCGCTGGAATACCTGAACGCTTCCATGATGAGCCCGGGGCAGACCGCCGATGTGATCATTCAGTTCGAAGACGATGCGACACCGGGGGAAACGGTGGACGCGAAAAACCTGAAGAAGCTCGCCCGCCGGCAAGTAATCCTCGACACCGGAGGTGAACCGGGCAGGGACTTCGACAGTTTTCCCACGCACTCGGCCAAGGTGACCTTCGATGTGCTGAAAAAACTTGAGCAACTACCGCAGGTGAAACGGATCTCCATCGACCACCCGTTGCAGGGTCATCTGGCGACTACCGCCAAGGCCATCGGGGCGGACCAGGTGTGGGCGGGCAGTTCTACAACGCCTGGCGCGACGGGAAAGGGGATCACCGTTGCTGTCATTGACTCCGGGGTCGGCGACAACGGCAACAGCGCCTGGGATCTGTGGACTCAGGTGCGGATGAGCCTCAACTTTGTATCCGCGTCGACCAACGTCTACGACACTTACGGCCACGGAACCCATGTCGCGGGAATCGTCGCAGGAACCGGCAAGACCTCGAAATTTGACGACGACTTGGGGACATATAGCGGATTTGCCACGCAGTATAAGGGAATTGCCCCCGGCGCGCAGATTCTCAGCCTGAAGGTGCTGGACGGAGAGGGGGCCGGCATGACCAGCAATGTCATCGCGGCGCTGGACTGGTGCCTCCAGAACCGGGTCAAGCAAAATATTCGCATCATCAACCTCTCGCTCGGCCATCCTGTATTCGAGTCCTACAGGACCGATCCGCTCTGCCAGGCTGTAGAAGCGTGCGTCAAGAACGGAATCGTGGTCGTGGTAGCGGCCGGCAATTACGGCAAAGATGAAGACGGGCGGGTCTTCGGGGGAATCACCAGCCCGGGCAATGATCCGGCGGCAATCACAGTGGGCGCCGTCGACACGCATGATACGGTGGTTCGCAGTGACGACACCATTGCCAGCTACAGTTCCTGCGGGCCGACCGCCATCGACGGTGTCATCAAACCGGACATCGTTGCGCCGGGGAACAAGATTGTTTCCGATTCACTGGTGCCGGGCACGCTGACCACAAGATATCCGGTGAATCTGATTGTTTCTGCGGACGCAAAAACGCGGGACATGTACAGCTACGCCGCCGACAGCTACTACATCATGAGCGGGACGAGCATGGCGGCCCCGGTAGTTTCAGGAACCGTCGCGCTGATGTTGGAGGGTAATCCCTCGCTGACGCCGAATGCCGTGAAAGCGATTTTGGTTTATACCGCCCAGAAGATGACCGGCCCCAGCATCCTGGAGCAGGGAAACGGCTACCTCAACGCAGATGGGGCATATCGGCTGGCGAGGGCGATCTCGGCAGCATCGAGCAGCAAAAAAATCAAGGACGCGTCAGCCTGGATCGCGGCACCATCTTCCGTTACCCCTTCCAGCACGATCGGTGGCGAAGCCATTCTCTGGGGAGATGCCATTTTGTGGGGTGACATGATTCTCTGGGGAGATGCCATTTTGTGGGGTGACATGATTCTCTGGGGTGACGCCATTTTGTGGGGTGACGCGATTCTTTGGGGAGATGCCGTTCTCTGGGGTGACGGGATCGTCGGGGGGGATGGTCTCCATACAACCTGGAATGACCCGATGATGGTCCTCAAGCAGCCCGCCCTCGGAAACGCCATTCTCTGGGGCGACGGCATCCTTTACGGCAGCTTTCTTGTCAAAGATAACACCGTACTGTGGACGGATAGCGTCAGGGTCCACACGATCGGCATCTGTAAGGCAACCGCCAGCCAATGGTTCGGTCTTTTCGTCGACCCATACTCGATGACGGACTCGACCGAGAGCACCCTCGCCTTTGGCGAGAGCGGTCAGATAAGCGGCCTGCGCGTGGGGCGTGCCGGCTCGTGGTTTTATCCGCCCTATTGACAGAGGCGATGGTGATTGTCCAGGCCGGAAAGGCCGAGGTTGGAAGTAGCGCCGGATAACGCCGCATAGGACAGGAGATGAGAGAAATGGCGGGCACGCAATCGAAACCGACAGGGCACCTTTCATACTTCATATTGATATCGGCACTCGGCGCCGCCGTCCTGGCACTCTCCGTTTACCGGATGGCGGCTGCCTGGCCCGGGTATCACTGGCTTATTCTCGCGTATCTCACCATTCTTACCGGCGCTTTCACGATCAGAATTCCCAGGGTGGATTCGAAGCTCTCCGTCTCGGATGCCTTCGTCTTCATCAACCTCATCCTGTTCGGCACTGCCGCAGGCGTGCTCACGGCAGCCCTGGATGGCATGATTGGTTCCATGAGATGTGGGACTCCCTCGCGACGGAATTGGACGGTGCCCTTCAATACGGCGGCCCTGGCCATATCTGCCTTCGCTGCGGGAGAAGCCTTCTTCAGAATATTCAAGGAAGAGCCGTTGTCCCAGACGGCATCCATCTCCGTCATGGCGCTCGCTCTGCCAGTGGTCGTGTCGGCTTCGATCTATTTCCTCTGCAACTCCATTACCATGGCGATCATGGTTGCTCTCGCAGATGGCGCCAGCATGCTGCGTATCTGGCGCGCCTGCTACGTGAAGACTCTGGTGCTCTTTGAGGTGAGTGCTTCGGTGGGAGCGCTGATCGCCTTTGCCATGCGCCCGATCACACCGCTGACCCTGCTTCTGGTCGTCAGCGTCCTGGTCGCCACGTACTTTCTGGAAAAGCTCTACGTCGGGCCCGGCGCTGCCTTGGTGGATCAAGGCCCGGCGCATCGGCGCTTTCACTACTTCATGGTGACGCTATAATCGGGCACGCTGCCGACGGGACGCAGCCGCGGAGCGCCCGGCCAAAGTTGACATAATATCTTATCTCGGAACCTGACAGGCGGTCGCACCCAGGCAGCGGTCCAAAATGCAGTCAATTCGGACTATACGCTCTCAGGAATGCCATCGCTGAGATACTCCGTATTGGGATCACCACTCACATTGACGAACGGCAGCACGGCAATTGAATCGATGGCCTCGCCGCTGCGCGCAAGGTAGAGGTAAACACTCGTCCCCAGGGCAACGAGAATCACGGCAAGTGCCACGAGAAGTACCGAGCGGCGACTCAGCAACGTTTTTCTTTGCGGGCTGGCCTCCATAGCCGCGACAACGGATTTGCCCGAATCAGAATCACGCTTCAGCCGCTGGAGATCAGTACGCAGTTCGGATGCGTGTTGGTAGCGCAGCTTCCGGTCCTTCTCCAGCGCCTTGTTGATAATCCGCTCCAGATCATTCGGCAGGTCAGGATTGATGCGGACAGGCGTGGTCGGTGCTGAGTTTAGTATCGCATTGAAGGTCGCCGCAGAGGTCGTACCCCGAAATGGCAGCACGCCGGTGGCCATTTCGTAGAGCACTACGCCGAAGGAGAACAAGTCGGTTCGTGCATCCAGCTCCTGCCCGAGCGCCTGTTCAGGAGACATGTAGGCGACGGTGCCGACAGCCATGTCTGGGCTGGTCAGGAGTTCCTCGGTACCAGCAGTCGGCAACCCTGTGGCTTCTGCGTGGCGTTCCGGTGCCAGTTTAGCCAACCCGAAATCGAGGATCTTGGCATGACCTCGCTTCGTGACGAAGATGTTTGCAGGCTTAATGTCGCGGTGAACGATCCCCTGTGCGTGTGCGGCATCCAAGCCCTCTGCGATCTGGATTGCCAAGTCTAGGATCTCGTCGGTGCCAAGCGCCTTGCCGAGGATGCGCTCCTTCAGCGTTTTGCCCTCCAGGAATTCCATGGCAATGAAGTGCTGCCCCTCGTGCTGGTTGATCTCATAGATCGTGCAGATGTTCGGATGGTTGAGAGCCGAAGCAGCCTTGGCTTCCCGTTGAAACCGTTCCACGGCCTGACGGTCTCTGGAAACTGTTTCGGGGAGGAACTTCAAGGCGACAAACCGGCCCAGTGAAACATCCTCAGCCTTGTAGACCACACCCATGCCGCCACTGCCGAGCTTATCCACAATTTTGAAATGCGAAATGGTCTGGCCAATCTCAGGCACGCAAATCTCCGCTATGGCTAGTCAGATGTGTGATGCTGTGTGGTGGGGCCATTATACGGGGAAGCGGCTTTTTTTCAATAAAGGAAAAGGGTTACCGCCCTGTTACGAAGGCAGCAAAAGGAACGGATTAGGCCGTGAAATCAAGGATGCGTATTGGTGTGTGACATCCTCTGAGGCTGGGATCGGCCATAAACAGCAAGAGCCGCCCCGAAGAGCGGCCCTTGTGTAAACCACTAGTGAGACGAAAGCGTTTCACTTCTTCCTGCGCCATGCGGCAAAGCCGAGAACGCCAAGGCCGGTGCCGAGGAGCAAGAGGGATGTGGGCTCGGGCACCGACGCGAGCGATGCATTAAGACTCGTCGTTCCTGCATCAGCGTGAGTGATCGTTACGTACTGGCTCAGGGAATAAGGCGTTGGCGGGGATACCGGGCCGGAGCCGAACGTACCAGAAAACGCGCCGGGGCCGAATGCGCCAGTCGTCAGTGAGGTGTTCGTCCCCCAGAGCGCATTGGTCGTACCCAGATAAGTGTTATATGTCACATTGCCGATTGTGGTTCCGCTAATCATACTCTGGAAGTTGTAGCCCGCCGTGAGAGGTCCGAAGTCGACGTCGCCAAACTTGAGAGCTAAGGTACCGCCACTCGTACTGGTGGCGTCTATTGTGAGGCCCATGTTCGGTCCTATGGCACTACCCTGATCCGGCTTTGTATTGCCAGTTACAGTGACGGACCAAGGACCTTTGTAGTTAAGGGTGCCGCTATAGCGTATTACGCCTACCAACGGATTGGTGTCCCATCCATTTTGATCCTGGTCCCAAATCCAAATCCAGCCTATTGCCGTACCATCGGAAATATACAGCGCTGAAGTCGCTCCCGCGAATGGTGCGTTGATCGTTAAGATTGCCATCACCAGCAAGGCCAGTTTGATGATTCGTTTCATGATCGTTTCTCCTATGCGTTCAGACAGACAGTAATGGTTATTGCTTTATAAATGTCCGACGTCTTCGCCATGGAGAGGAGCAAGAAGCGTGCCAGGGACTCGCGGGCCGAATAAGGCGCTTACATTCTCTTCTGCCGCAGACGCTTTAGCTATTTCTGATTCCAGACTTCATGATTGACGGATGGTGGGATGCGTAAAGGAATCCGACGGCTATTTCTGGAATCAATCTTCATTACTTGCAGAAACATTAGACGCGACTAATCTTCTATGTTCATACATCAAATGTAAGATTTCCCGACACTTTTCTGCCCCTTTACACACCTCACCGCCCCGCTTTCTCATATGCACCCATCAGCCTTGGCGCCATGTCAATCGCTTTCAGCCTTGTCCGATGGTCCGGCGCACCCCCAACGGTTGCATCCAGACTCTCTAAAAGCGCGCACACGAGGCTGCGGATTTCCCGGCCATCATCCCATCAGCCACCGTCGAGGACGCACACACGTTTGCTAATATTCCATCTCTCTTCTATTTGGAACGAATCTCCTGCGTTCGTCAATTCTCCAAGTTTTCACCGAACGATGCGAGAAGGTTGTGCTGTCCTGCCATGCCGTCGGCGAGTACGGCACCTACGTTATCTGCGAAAGTACAGTCTGGCATCACCATAGGGGTGTTCGCCGTCAGCAGAAATGGGACAGATTAGGTCAATAAAATAGGAGAGACCGAGGGGATAGTGGGGCAGGGTGGATCCCCCCTGCCCCACTACCCGGGCTTGACAGTCCCCGTCAGTCTCGCCGAAGCTGGTCATGGCACATTGCAGGGAGGAGCCACCATGGCCACCGATGTTGTCAAACAGATCCGAAAAGCTACACGTCGCAAATTCACCGCCGAGGAGAAAATCCGCATTGTCCTGGAGGGTCTGCCCCGGATGCAATCAGAAAAATATTGGACTCCCTCGGCCTGCCTTCGAGACCGCCGCCAGTTGCTCCCGCCTCTCATGATCTCGATGTAGACGGAAGGTAATTCGCATGGTGCCGGCATGTAAGGAACTCTTGGGTAGAGGTGTGCGCAAAACTCGGGTAGTGGGTCATTTTGAAATGCAGCCCTATTGACTTTCCCGGCCGCGCTCGCATAATGGGAGCATGCATAAACGCTCAAGCAAGCCAAAACGCCCATCTGATCCAAACCTGCTAGCCCGTGAGATCGTCGAGGAAGCGATCGGCGAATCCCTCTCTAAACCGAAAACCGAAAAGAATCCTGCTGCTGTCGCCTTGGGTCGCCTGGGAGGATTAAAAGGCGGGAAAGCAAGGGCCGAGAAGCTGTCAGCTAAGGAGCGTAAAGAGATCGCAAAAAAGGCCGCAATAAGTCGCTGGCAAAAAGAAAAAGCCGAACGTCAGTGACGTTCGGCTTCGATTCTACGCACGAGGTCTGGGATTGACCCAATCGCCCAGTGAATAGATTTCGCGTGTCTGCTACGAAATCTTATCGTCAAAATCAAGAAAAAGTCAAGAAATAATAGGTAAAGATTCCAACGCGCCGGACGGGATTCAAACCCGCGACCTCGTGTTTAGCAGACACGCGCTCTATTCAACTGAGCTACCGGCGCATGGATCTTATACCATTGCAGAAAGCAAACAAGCAAGTAGATCTTGCAATGCTACCGAAATGAATAAATGCCTTGACTCTCGGTCACGAATGCTTTACCTTAAGGTTGTTTTGAGAAGGGAGATGGCAATATGGGGTATCTTGTGAAATATCGAGGACTAGATGTTGTGTGTGAGACTCTTGATGACATTGATAAACTCGCAGATCGACTTTCTAATAAATCCGTAGCATTAACTCAATCTACGGTGTCTGCAATACCTTCTCAGCAATGGTTTGCTCAGGTCGCACAAAGTATCGTTATACCTACGGAGAATCCTGTTTCAGCTGGATTTAGGCGATTAAAAACCAATCAGCGCCGGTTACTGGATATCATCGTTGGATCGCGCGATCCTGTTAGCGATGAGGATATCCGCAATAAAATGGGTCTTGCTAATAACCATTCGATTTCAGGATTGACTACAGGAATCAAGAGAAACTTCAAAAGAGCGGGGATCAAAGATCTTCTTCAAAAAGAAGCGAAGCGAAACGGATCCGGAAACCTGCATTCCTATTATTCAGTCAACCCTAAGTTTATTGAGGAATTAAGAGAAGAGTTGTCACATTAAAAAATAGAGGATTCAAGGGTTACCGCCCTGGAATCCTCTCGGTGAAACCAATGTTCTGCACGAACGCTTGCACCAAGCAAATGGTGCTCAGTTTCGTATCTATTATGGCACGCCCGCCACCATTGTCAAGCTAAATCTTGAATCTAAATGAGTTGGGGATAGATACATTTCAATCTATCCCCTTTTGCGGGCGTAGTTTAACAGGCAAAATGCGTGGCTTTCCATCCCGACGTTGCCGGTTCGAGTCCGACCGCCCGCTCCAAGACTCTATGCATTATCGGCCTAAATTGAAGAAATAATCAATGGCCATGTCGATTTCTCTTGACATATGCTTGACCGCTCAAGCATAATATCACCATGAATAAACTAAGCGTAGAAGAGAAAACAAAGATCATTGGCGCTCTGGTGGAAGGAAATTCGATTCGCGCAACCTGCCGCATGACCGGCCACAGCAAGGGCGCAGTCCTGAAGCTCCTGGCTGAAGTGGGGCAAGCCTGCATGAATTTCCACGACCGCAAGGTGCGCGATGTGCGATCCAAGCGGATTCAATGCGATGAGATTTGGTCCTTTTGCTACGCCAAGGAAAAGAACGTACCAAGGGAATTGAAAGGGCAATTCGGTTATGGCGATGTGTGGACCTGGACTGCGATTGATGCGGATTCCAAACTCTGCGTATCGTGGAATATCGCCGATAGGAGTGCTCTGACAGCCTACGCTTTTATTCATGACCTTGCTGAAAGGCTACACAACCGCATCCAGTTGACCACAGACGGTCACAGGGCTTACCTGGATGCAGTAGAGGATGCCTTCGGTGCCGATATTGACTACGCCATGCTCGTAAAGCTCTATGGGGCAAGCCAGGAAGAAACGCGCTACAGTCCGGCAGAATGTATCGGGTGTGAGCGGCGAGCGATTAGCGGAAATCCAGATCCGAAACACATCTCCACGAGCTTTGTGGAGCGACAAAACCTAACCATGCGGATGAACATGCGCCGATTTACGCGGCTCACAAATGCCTTTTCCAAGAAGATCGAGAACCACATCGCCATGCTTGCACTTTATTTCGTGTATTATAATTTCGCGCGGATTCACCAAACGTTGCGAGTGACACCGGCGATGGAGGCGGGATTGATGGAAAGCCCGATGGGGATCAGAGACATTGCGGTTTTGACTGAGCAGAAATCAAAATGACCCACTACCAAAACTCGAGCTCCAGACCCATTTTGAGGTATAATCGGGCACGCTGGCGAGTGACGCAGCCGCGGAGCGCCCGGCCAAAGTTGACATAATATCTTATCTCCGAACCTGACAGGCGGTCGCACCCAGGCAGCGGTCCGAAATGCTGTCAATTCGGACTATACGCTCGCGCCGGCCGTATCCCCAGGTAGGGATCGCCTCGTTTTTCTTCCTATTTTTTGGTGGCGATTTGAGACAGGTCGATGGTCCCTTGGCGCACGCGCACCTGGAGGTCGGGGCGGCCTTTGACGGCTGCGCGGATCTTGCTGTATTTGCCCGGCTGCAGCTTTTCCGGGTCAACATGCCAGCCTAACAGGTAATAGCGCGACATTTCCCGCAGGGCCGTGCTCAAAGCCGTATCCAGCGCGTTGGTATTCTTGAGGAAACGCCCGCCGGTGTCCGCGGCCAGTGCATTAAGCGCGTCTTGTCCCGCAGTTATTTCGCTATATCCGCTGTTTGCCAGCGCCCCTGTCATATCCGCAGCCTGCTTCGTTTTCGCTGTCGGAAGGCCAACCACCAGGCCCCGGGTGTCCAGCGAGTAGATCACGATTCCCGCACGGGCAGCGGCGCTGGTCAAGTCCGTGATCCTCGAAACCACATCGCTCCGCTGAGGCTGCAGGACAAAGCCGTCCGACAAAAAAAACACCAGTTTGCGCCCGGGCAGAGTTTCGGCGGCGCGCAGAAGATTGCGCAGGGCCGTCAGCGTTCTCTGTCCAATGCCCGCAGACACTTGGGCAAGGTCGGCAGCGCGCCTGCGCGTGGTTTTCTCAGCGTCAGCGGCATCCCTGCTCACATTTCCGAATCGATCGGACGGCACGGACCACCCTCGCTGGGCGTCCTTAACTACGGGTTGCCCCAGGATCGCCTGCACAAAATAGGTAATAGCATTTAAATCATTCTGTTCGATCAAGACCGCCTGGGCTTCGGTCATGGGCGGCCATGCCAGGTCCTGCACTCCCGGGCTTTGGAAGTTGAACTTCTCCAGCGCAGCAAGCACGGCGGCTTTGTCGTTGGTGAGTTGCTGCACGGTTCCAAGCTGTCCTGATGCGGCAAAGACGGCCACCAGGTCTTTGGCCCCCATCGATGAATGGATGAGGCTTGTCAGCGCAGTCCGCGACCGCATGAGATTGTCTTCAGCCAAATGCCAGTCATCCAGAAAGAACAGCAGCGTGCGTCCCGGATTGGGGCTTGCCGCAGCGGGCTGCGATGACGTCGGTCCCGGCTTGCCTTCCTCTCTTGCCCATATCGCCTCATCATGAGGGCTGCCTGCAGACACCAATTCCAGGAAAGAAATGGTCTGCACCTTCCCATCCACCCGCAACTCGAACTGATCAGGCTTCAGATCGGAAACGAACCGTCCTTGCCGATCGAAAACCATCACATCGGTCTGCACCAGCCCGACGCTGACTCGTATCCTCTGGGAATTAGGCTGTGCCTCCTGGCCCGATGGAGGTTTCTGCGCCTTGGAAAAAGGCGGGAGAACAAGCAAACAGAGTAATAAAATCGAAAGGAGGACCTGCCTGCAGATCATGATAGACCTCGTGAAAATCCTGGGGATGTGTTCGCTACAGTGATCCTGCATAGTTCACATATCCGCTATGCAAATCATCCTTCAAAAAGGCCTCTGCGTCCTCTTTTTTCTCTGCGCCCTCTGCGTTAAAGTTTTTGTTTCCGGCTAGCTGTTTCGTATCCTTGGTATCTGGAATGAACACACTGCGTCCTCAGACGCCTGTGGCCATCAGCCAGCGGCAAAAGGATTCAATCCTATCAGGAAGGTCACCGGCGCCGGTATTCTTTTCGATCTGGGCTACGATGGCGCTGCCGACGACTGCACCATCAGCGACCTGCCAGACAGCACGGACGTGGTCCGGTTGGGATATGCCGAACCCGACGGCAACCGGAATTTGTGCATGCCGGCGCACGCGGCTCAGCGTTGGAAGGACAGAATCGGACAGGGAGCTCTGGACGCCGGTTACGCCGGCGCGTGACACCAGGTAGATAAACCCGCGGCAGCAAGCGGCAATCCGGGCGATTCTCTCCTCGTTGCTCGTAGGAGCAATGAGGAAAACGGTATCGAGTCCATGGCGCTCCATGCAGGCGCAGTACTCGCTCCCCTCCTCGGGCGTAATGTCGGTCACCAGGATGCCATCCACCCCGGCCGCGCGAGCGTCGGCTGCCAATCTTTCCAGCCCATACTGCAGGACCGGGTTGAAGTAACTAAAAAGGATCAGCGGAATTTCGGTCCGGCGCCGGATTTCCTTTACCGCCTCGAGATAATCGGCAAGCCGATACCCTTGGAGCAAAGCTCTTTCGGAGGAACGCTGAATCGTCGGGCCATCCGCGACCGGATCCGAAAAGGGAATGCCCAATTCCACAATGTGGGAGCCCGCGTTCTCGAGTGCCGGCACCAGGCGGATGGTCGTTTCGAGATCTGGATCGCCTGCGGTGATGAATGGGATGAATGCCTTTCCGCCGCGCTGCTTCAGCTGCTCAAAGGTACGCGCTATGGCTCGAACCATTATCCTCTCCCATCGCCGATTATGCCGGCAACCTCATGAACATCCTTGTCGCCGCGCCCCGAAAGATTAACTGCAACCAGGCTGTCCCGCTCCAGCGTGGGTGCGATGCGCACCAGCTCCGCGACCGCATGTGCGCTCTCCAGCGCCGGGATGATGCCCTCCAGGCGGCTCAGCAGCTGGAAAGCCTCGAGCGCTTCCCGATCCGAGATCGAGGTGTACTGGACGCGGCCCTGATCGTGCAGAAACGAGTGCTCGGGCCCAACAGCCGCATAATCCAGCCCCGCAGACACCGAGTGCGTGCTCGCGATCTGGCCCTGGTCATCCTGCAATACAAAGCTCAGGGTCCCTTGCAGCACTCCGGTCCTGCCGCCGGCGAAACGGGCAGCGTGCTCTCCCAGTGCGCTCCCGCGCCCACCCGCCTCCACCCCGATCATGCGGGTCCCGGTGTCCGCCAGGAATTCGTGGAAAAAACCGATGGCGTTGCTGCCGCCGCCGACGCAAGCCACAAGCAGATCCGGCAGCCTCTTTTCGCACGCCAGAATCTGGGCCCGGGTTTCCCGGCCAATCACCGATTGAAACTCGCGCACCATCCATGGGTAGGGATGGGCGCCCAGAGCTGAGCCGAGCAGATAATGGGTGTGGCTGACATTCGTGACCCAGTCGCGCATTGCCTCGTTGATGGCATCCTTTAACGTCCGGCTTCCGGCATCGACGGGCGTCACTTTGGCGCCGAGCAGGCGCATGCGGAAAACGTTCAACTCCTGCCTGCGCATGTCGTCGGTACCCATATAGATTTCACATTCCATGCCGAAGAGTGCAGCCACAGTCGCGGTGGCAACCCCATGCTGGCCTGCACCGGTTTCGGCGATTATGCGCCTTTTGCCCATGCGCCGCGCCAGCAGAATCTGCCCGAGCGCGTTGTTGATCTTGTGCGCGCCGGTATGGTTCAGATCCTCGCGCTTCAGGTAGATCCGGCATCGACCCAGATGATTTTCCAGACGCCGGGCGCGCGTGAGGGGCGTCGGGCGACCGGAATAGTTATGCAGCAAATCGTCCAACTCAGCTTGAAAGGACGGATCCTGCCGGGCCGCGCGAAAAGCTGCCTCCAGTTCCAGGAGCGGCTCCATTAGAGTCTCGGGCACAAACCTGCCCCCATAGGGGCCAAAGTGCCCCGTCTCATCCGGCAGGGAGTGAGATTGAAAATTACGGTTCACTGAATCCATTAGAGACCTCTCGCATGAACGCGGTCAGCTTAGCGGCATCTTTCTTGCCGGGATGGCTTTCGACGCCGCTGCACACATCCACCGCATAAGGCCGCACAACGCGGATGGCTTCGGCTACATTGGCGGCATTCAATCCGCCCGCCAGCACGATTCTCACATCGGGAATCAACCGTTGCGCGAGCTGCCAATCGAAGGTTCTCCCTGTGCCACCGAACAGGCGATCGTCCTTCGAATCCAGCAGAAATGCCCGGGCGGGGAAATCGAATGAGTCTCCATGGAGACCACCCTTGTCGATATGCACAGCCTTGATCAACGGCCAGGCACCGAGAGCGCGACCGTATTCGGCCTTCTCGTCCCCATGGAGCTGGAGCACTCCGACGCTTGCCGCGCGTGCACTCGTATCCACTTCATTAGCGTCTGCTACGTTTACAAATACCCCTACCATTACGGCGAGCGGCGGCAGGCGGCGGATGATGGCGCGCGCAGCGGCAAAATCGATGAAGCGCGGGCTGGGCGGATAGAAGTTGAACCCAAGGGCGTCAGCACCCAGATCGAGCGCCAGCGCAGCGTCTTCGTAGTTCGTGATCCCGCAGACCTTCACTCTGACTTTCATACATGCCTTGCTGGTAACGAATGACCCATGAAAAAAACCGGGATCAGCGGCAATGGCCCATTACCGATCCCACGCGGTCCGACATTTCGAGCCGCAGGCTCTTTGGAGTCCATCGTCCTGATTTCGCCTTTGGGCGCACGAGGTGCAAAATGCGTTCCCTTCAAGACCTTCTGCTCACGCGGACTTGGCTATTCAATTAGGATCACAAGTGACCTGTTTCGCCCCAGGGCTTTCCAAGATCCAATTCCGGGCCCCAGGGCGTGAGCCCTGGGAATGCGGAAGGACCCGTAACAAGCCCTGTAAGGGCGGCACTGCACACATGTGAGTTTTCTTAAACCATGGCGAAATGCATAAACGAATCAAGCCGTCAGCCCTCACTCCAAAAACTAGCATACTCAAATCACCTCATTTGTTTGAGTGGCGAGACAAATTCAGCCAGTGCCGCGCCCGGCGACGGGGCGCGCATCAAGGATTCCCCGATCAGGAAGCCGCGGTAGCCTGCGGAGGCCAGGCGGCGAATATCTTCGGCAGTGCGAATGCCGCTCTCCGCCACAGCCACTGCCTCTCTAGGCAGCAGCGCCGCCAGGCGCACACAGACGTCCAGCGAAACTTCGAAGCTTCTCAGATCGCGGCTATTGACGCCGATCAGGGTGGCGCCGGCTGAGAGCGCGCGTTCCAGTTCAGCTTCGCTATGCACCTCCACGAGAGCGTCCATGCCCAGTTCCTCGACACAGGCGCGCAACTCTTTGAGGGAGGCCCCTTCCAGCAGCGCCGCAATTAAGAGCACCGCATCGGCCCCGGCATGCCTGGCCTCCAATACCTGGTAGGGATCGACGATAAAATCTTTGCGCAGCAGGGGCACATCCGCGCACCAGCGCAGAGCGGCAAGCGTCTCGAGCCCTCCCTGGAAAAATCTGGATTCCGTGACGACCGAAATGGCCGAGGCGCCGGCTTTCACGTACGCGCTGGCGATTGTGCGGGGATCAAAGTCCGATCGCAGCAGTCCGGCCGAAGGCGAGGCTTTCTTGATTTCGGCAATGATCCCGGGCTGCCGCATCAGAGATCGCTTGAGCGATCGGACTCGCGGCGCCCGGTCAAGGACCATTTGGAGCGATTCAGCAGGAAACTTTATTTTCGCCCCGGCGATCTCAGGAAGCCTATTCGCCATGATTTGCTCCAGAATCGTTCCTTTGAGCCCATCAGGAACGCGGTATTTCACCAAGGTGATCATGGTTCTCCATCCGATTCGTGAGGATCCATCCGTCCGGGACCTGCCATCCCAGGCCGCCCGGCCAGGGACAGGAAATTTTCCAGCAGTTTCATCCCCCCGTGCGTCAAGATCGATTCGGGATGAAACTGAACACCTTCGACTGCGAACCTGCGGTGCCTCAGCCCCATAATGATACCATCCTCTGTCTGGGCCGAAATCTCGAGGCAGTCGGGCAGACCTTCCTTCGCCACCACGAGCGAGTGATAACGCGTGGCGGGAAACGGGTTGGGAAGGCCGGCGAAAATCGTCCGTCCGTCGTGGAAAATCTCGCTGGTCTTGCCGTGCATGAGAGTGGGCGCCGGCACGACCCTGCCTCCGAAGGCGAAGCCCAGAGCCTGGAGACCGAGACAGACGCCCAGGATCGGAATCCGCCCCGAATAACTGCGCATTACCTCGACAATGATTCCTGAGTTTTCCGGCCGGCCCGGCCCGGGGGAAACGACGATGGCAACGGGCGCCAGACGCCCGATCTCTTCAGAAGTGATCGCGTCATTGCGCACCACAATCATTTCCTGCCCGAGCTGACCCAGATACTGGACCAGGTTAAAGGTGAAGGAGTCGTAGTTGTCGATAACCAGAATCATGGGTCTGCCATCCTCCATGGCACACAAATCACACGGGCAGTTGCCGGCACGCCCTCTTCTACCGGAACCCCTGGTGCGCGAATTCTACCGCTCTCAGCAGGGCCCTGGCTTTATTCATGGATTCCTCGCGTTCCCGCACGGGATGGGAATCCGCAACAATCCCTCCGCCGGCTTGAATGTATGCTATGCCGTCTTTGATCACCAGGGTGCGCAGGGCGATGCAAGTATCGAGATTGCCGGAAAAATCCGCATAACCGACCGCCCCGCCGTAGATCCCTCTGCGACAAGGTTCCAACTCTTCGATAATCTCCATGGCGCGCACCTTGGGAGCCCCGGAAACCGTGCCCGCAGGCAGGCAGGCCTCGAGCGCATGGAAGCAGTCCATATCATCCCTGAGGCTTCCCTCTACGCTGCTGACGAGATGCATCACATGGCTATACTTCTCGATGCGCATCAGGTCGGTGACTTTCACACTGCCATACCTGCATACCCGGCCCAGGTCATTGCGTCCCAAATCGACAAGCATTACGTGTTCGGCGCGCTCCTTGGCATCGGCCAAAAGATCGCGGGCCAGCTCCTCATCCTCCTCCGGAGTTCGTCCCCTGGGCCGCGTTCCTGCAATCGGCCCGTATTCCACGCGCCGTCCGCGCACCTTCACCAGCATCTCGGGCGAAGCGCCGACCAGGCAAAGCTTGTCCATGCGCAGGAATATCATGTAGGGCGACGGGTTGATGAAACGCAACGCACGATAGATGTCGAAGGGGTCACACGCAATTGCCATCGCCAGACGTTGAGACAACACCACCTGGAAGATGTCACCCGCCTGGATATAGGATTTTGCTTTCTCGACATTGGCGTAATACTGGGCCTCCGTGAGATTGGAGGCCGGCTCGGGCCTGGAAGTGCTCGGCGCCGGGGCCGGCAGGGAGATCGGTGCGGTAAGGCGTTTTTCGACCTGCTCGATGCGCGTGACCGCATCGCGATACCTGGCCTCCAGATTTCGCACTCCCTTCGGGTTCAGAATGTTGGCAATGATATGAATGCGGTGGCGCAGGTGGTCGAAGGCCAGGATCGTGGAAAAATACATGACATGAAAATCATCCAGGCCCAGATCATCAGTGGCCAGAGCGGGAAGCCGTTCAAACTGGCGCACGAGGTCATAGCCGAAATAGCCGACGCCACCCGCCAGAAAAGGGGGCAGGTCCGGCATGGGCACCGATCGATACAAGCGCGAGATCTCCCGCATCTTGTCGAGCGGCCTTCCTGCCGTGGTGCTGACTTCGCCGAGTTCCTCGGTTACCAGCGTGTCGTCCTTGCCTCGGATAACCAGAAACGGGTCCCAGCCGATGAAAGAGTACCGAGCGAGGCGCTCTCCCCCTTCCACGCTTTCAAGAAGGAAGACTCGATTCCTTCCATGGGCAACGCGCAGAAAGGCCGCGGCCGGTGTCAGCAGGTCACCCAGGATGTCCTTGTGCACAGGAATCACGCTCCCCTGCCGGGACAGTTCCTCCAGATTTTCCAGCGCCGGATAAATCATGTTTTCCTTTCACCTCAATCTCGAAACAGCCACTCCTGCGCAGCAAGCACCGAGCGGGGGCAGGGCCTATACTTCTTCGAGAACGCAAAATCAGCGGAGTCTCGTCTCACCATAAAACAAAAAAGCCGTGAACTTTCGGGGCTGTTCACGGCTTCCTCTCGAGAATCTAATTAATGCGCGCGTTTCAGGAGACGGGCAGCGAACCAACCAGGCGGCGTGCAGCCGCCCCGCACCAATACCAGCTGTCATATCCCTGAAACCTCGCCGTCATTACCCTGTGCCCTCCAAAAATCTATTTCTATCACACGAGCCGATGATCAGCAACCTGTAATATCCCAGCGCCGCCTCGCAACTGCGCTTCCTACGACCGGATGCGATCGGCGGACGCAGGGCTGCATGGAGGCTTTGACCGGTGTGTCCAAAGCACAACAGATTCGCCTGGAGGGTCAAAAATACAGCGGCATTATTCTCTCGTAAGGCATTGTATATAAATGCATTATACAATTCTTCCCAGTGCTGTGATTCGAGGCATGGAAGTTGCTTAAATTAGTGGTTTATTGATTGAGCATAGGCTGAAGTGGCGTTATTGATTTATCAGAATTCGAGACGGGGATAGAGCATTCATGTTCAAATACCAGCGAACGCTACGCAAGAGCGTCCAATTTGATGGCATCGGCCTGCACACCGGCTATCCCGTACACCTGGAACTCGTACCGGCACCTGAAAACACCGGCATCGTATTCCGGCGCACCGACCTCAGGAACTTCGAGATTGAGGCGACCCGTGCCCACGTCGCCAGAGTGAGTTACGCCACGACGCTGATGAAGAAGGGCGTCATGATTTCCACGGTCGAGCACCTGCTGTCGACGCTGTACGGACTCGGCATCGACAACCTTTACCTCGATCTGAATTCCATGGAAGTCCCGATTATGGACGGAAGCGGGCAGCTCTTCATGGACGAGATCGATAAGGCGGGCATAGACGAGCAGCGCGGCCTGCGCGAATACATCGTCATTCAGGAGCCCATCGAAGTGTGCGCTGGAGACAAGGTGGCCGGCGTCTATCCGGATGGCACGCCCAAGGCGACCTATATCATCAACTTCCAGCACAACGCGATCGGGCGCCAGCAGATTGAGCTCGAACTCAATCCCGAATCCTACCGTTCCGAGATCGGGCCGGCCCGCACCTTCGGCTTCATTACCGATGTCGATTATTTGCGGCGGGCAGGATTGATCCGCGGCGGTTCGCTGGAAAACGCGGTCGTCCTCGACGAATCCGGTATCGTGAATAGCGAACTGCGCTTCCCCGATGAATTCGTACGTCACAAAATGCTTGATCTGCTCGGGGACATTTCTTTGATCGGCCGGCCCATCATCGGCCGCTTGTATGCGGAAAAGGCAGGACATGCTATTCACGCGGCGCTTGCTGATCGCATCGCGCGTGTCAAGAAGAAGTATCGAGTATGCACGTTGCCGGATCTGGAGGAAGTGACCGAAGTATCCAGAGCCGTTTAAGGGCGCGTAAAGCAAGAGCAGCCACGAAGAGCACAAATCCGACAATTTGTGTCCTTCGTGGCTGCTTTTTTTGCTACTCGGGCCGTCGCAGGACTGCACGAACGGGCGACCCATCAAGCCCCGCGAACTTCAAAGGAAGGCAAATCAGCTCGTAATCGCCGGGCGGGACATGAGCCAGTCGCGCTCCTTCCAGGATCGCGATACCCTGCCCGCACAGAATTTTGTGGCAGGACATGCTCTTGCTCGTAAAAGCATCGATAGATGGTGCGTCGGTTCCGACAAGCAGCGGTCTATGCCTGGCCAGATACTCGGCGCCTTCTTCGGTTAGGCAGGCAAAATCCCGGTCAAATCGGTCCTCCTGAAGATCGCTGGCGCGGGTTCGAAAAAGGGCGCGCTCCACACCGGCCCAATCCAGGCGATCAAGGAACTCAGCGGAGATCACGCGCAGCTCCGGGGGCACTTCGAACACCCGCGCAGGTCCGAGAAAGGGGAGCAGCGGAATGCCTCCAATATCGCGTCCCGCCTCGTCAAAATGGTAGGGAGCATCGAGGTGGGTCCCTGTATGCGCGCTCATCGTAATCGAGGAGACATTGCAGGAATTCCCCTTAGAAATTTGCATCGACCAGTGAGGCCGGAACTTCTGATCCCCCGGCCAGACAGCTATCTTCTTATCCAGTGTCTGAGAAATGTCATAAATGATCATCGTGTGACCGATTCCCTGTGATTTGATTTTGGGTTTTGGATTGCGGATTTTGGATTTCCAAAGCCGTGACTGGCCGCCAATCCAAAATCCGCAATCCAAACTCCAAAATGAGACCCCTCCTATTTCGGGGGAATTGGCTTAACGAAGAAACTGTCCTGCAAGCCGGTGTTGTAGGCTATCTTGAGAACATACTGCTGAGATAACTGATGACCGTTCCTGGAGGTGTCCATACGCATGGGGGTATTCACTCCCTGGACCATGTGCCATTGGCTGAACTCAACAACTTCCCGATAATGAATCCCGCGGGTATCGATGACCTGATATTCGAGCTTGGCCGGCAGCTTGTTCATGCGATCGAAATAAATCGTAACCTCATCGTTCTCGGGGTCGATGATCTTGACCATTTCCAGACTAACGGCATCATCGGACGGCCCCAGATAGAAAAGTTTGTTCTCGGGGTCTTTATAGCGGAACCGGAATATGGTTTCGATGCTGTGTTTCACGGCGTTTTGGAAATCCTTCATCTCCGCCGGGGTCGCTTCGCGGGTATCTCTTTGCCCTTCGAGAATCCACCCCTGCTTTTTTCCCAGGTTGAAGACCGTCACATCGAGTTCCTTCTTCCTGTTGCCCAGCTCGAATCGGCTCCGATCGGGAAGTTTGGTATAGTCGCTGTATTTAACCAGACCGGATGAATTTCCCTCGCGATCGAACATAAAATAGTTGCCATCGGAGGTCATGTCGGCGACTTTGAGGTAAGTGTCACCGCCGAGTGCCTGGATGGCATCCTGGAACAGCTTCTTGATTTTTTCTTCGTCCTGTCCGTGAACGAGAGGTTGGCTGAACATGATCAGACCGAACGCCAAAATCATAGCCATTTTCCGCATACGTTTTCGTCTCCTGAACTCTAAGAACAGCGCACATCAACTCCCGATGTACTTTGCATAAATGCGCCGGGCTTCGTCGACATCCTGCGTGCCGCGCACGATCGCGCGGCCATCCCGGAACAAAGCGATCTCAAACTTATCCACAAAAGCCTTCATCAGGAACTCGTTGTAGGTCACCGCACCCAAAAAGGCCAGCCGCCCGGCAATCGCCGCAAAATCGATCGGGCTGGGCGCGCTGCGATGAACCTGGACGGCGTCACGTCCACAAAGGAACTGAGCCCGTCCTTCGTGCTTCCCTTCCAGAAATTCGAAAACCTTTTTCCCGCAGGCCATGCATTCCGAATCGCGTTGAAAGTGGGAGAGGTTCATGCCGGAAATCTGGTTTTCCCACAGGTCGATATTCATAAGCTTGCTGTTCAGTTTTTCGAGCTGGCCCGTAAGAATCTTGAGACCTTCAGCGGCCTCGAGCGCCGCGACCAGATGAACGATGGGTCCGATGACGCCAACTGTGTCGCAGGTGGGAGAGCTGCCGGGCAACGGCAGTTGTTCCAGCAGGCAGCGCAGGCATGGGGTGGAACCTGGAACGAAGGCGACACACATCCCATAGGCGCCGACGCACGCCCCGTAAACCCACGGGATGCTCCACTTCACACTTGCGTCGTTAATGAGAAAACGAGTTTCAAAGTTATCCGTGCCGTCCAGAATCAGGTCGTGGCCGGGCACGAGCGTCGCGATCGTCGCCGCATTCACATCGAGGATCTTCGGCACCAATTCCGTCTGGCTGTTGATTTCCGCAAGATGCCTGGCCGCGGCCGTTGCTTTTGGCAGGCCGGCACGGCAGTCGGACTCGGTATAAAGAGATTGGCGCTGAAGATTCGACTCGTCGATGTAATCCCGATCGGCAATTGTCAGGCATCCTATGCCGGCACGGACCAGGATTTCCGCCATCACTGAACCCAGCGCGCCGCAGCCTACGAGAAGAACCCGGCTGCGAGACAGTTTTTTCTGCCCTTCGGCCCCGATGCCGGAAAACAGGATTTGCCTGGAATAACGCAGATCAGTCATCCAATCCAACCCCCAATACGCAAAAGACTACAGGCAACCACCCCTAAAATCCAGCGCACGTCCTTTCCTTCGCGCGTCGCCGACGGATGAAACCTATCATCCAATCGTCAATAACGTTAAAAGCCTCCAGGTGTTAGAGGATGCAAGGAAGCCTGTGATTCAGACAGCGGGCATGGAAAGTAGAAATGGATCATCTTTTCACCGCGAAGACCACAAAGACCGCAAAGCTGACTCCCAGGCCCGCCCGGGGGCTGCCTTCGGCCGCCATTACTTGGCCGTGAGCGGCGGAAGAGCTGCGCCGACTCTT
>JBGQNR010000050.1:0-30184 GCA_041501225.1 Acidobacteriota bacterium | reverse complement strand
GGTTGCAGGAGGTGCACACGCCCTTCAGATCCAGAGCCAGAACCGCGATGTTGATGCTTTCGAGGATGTTCTCCGTGTAGATCTAGAGCCGCTCCAGTTCCAAGGCCTTGTTCTCGACCGAGAGGTCGAGATGGGCATTTTCCAGGGCGATGCCTGCATAGCCGGGAAGGGCGTCGAGCTGGTCGAGATCCTCCGACGTGAAGTGCTGGTCGAGCGCCAGCTGCCCAAGACCGAGGACGCCGATGCGCCGGCCGCGTATTCGCAAGTCCTGCAGATAATGAAGCCCTTTGGCTGCCAGTGCGGGATGCGGGTGCCGCAGGGAGTGATCGGCTCGAGGCTGGTCAAGACCACCCGGCACAATCTCCTGCCAGAGTTCGGATTCCTCGAGATACCAGCCTTGAGCCATGGACGTGTCCAATCCTTGGGAGTCCGCCAGGCGGAAACGGCCGGGACGGGTGGGATCCACCAAAAACAAGGCAACCTGTTCGATCTGAAAAGTCCTGGCGATCCGCTCGAGGATCCTCCGCGACAGGCGCGACAGGCTGATCTCCGAACTCAAGGTGCGGGCGAATTCGAGCAGGCTGGCCCGATCGTCAAATTGCTCTTTGTAGAAAATACGGTCCAAGCGCGCCTGAATCGAATTGCGCAGCGGGGCAAACATCATGGCAATCGCCAGGACGGCGACGCAGATCATGACAAAGTCGGCATCGGGAACCATCGATTCGATCCAGCGCCCCAGCACTAGAACGAATACCAGGTAAAGGGCAAGCAAGAGCGAACTGGCCATCAGGTAGGCGGCGCTGCGGCGCACGATGGCCTCTACATCCAGCAGCCGGAATCGGAGAATGGCGTAAGCAAAGGACAGCGGAATGAGGCTGAGAAATAGCTGCGAAGCCAGCATCGCGAAGCTGGCACGCACCCCGAACAACGCCGGCACGGCATAGATCAGCACAAACGGCACGATACCGGCGAGCGTTCCATAGCTGACCCATTTCATCTGCTGCCGTATGGTCAAGTCCCGGGACGCCAGCTTCCGGCGCAGAAGAATTATTCCCCCGGCCAGCAAGCCGGCACAGAAGTAAACGAGCTGGATACGGTCGATGATTTGCACCGCGCGGGCATCACGCGGCAAGCCCGCATTGGCCAGGTGGCCGGTGATCCAGAGCAAATGCCCGATTCCGAGCACGGCCACAGGCGCGTAAAGCAGAGGCGCCAGCGTTCGCTCAGGTTTAGGATCGATCGGAAAACGCAGGCAGAAGTGCACGAAGAGCGCCGGCAGCACCAGAATGGCAGCGACCGAGAGTGCATAGACACACTGGTCCAGCCCTCCCCACTTCGGCGTGTAGCTGAAAAGGTAAAGAACAAAGGCAGCCAGGCAGATCAAGTAGAAGTGGAATGCCCGCGACAAATTGCCGCCGCGGATCATCACGAAAAAGCCGATGCCCAGGTAGAGGAATGCCAGAATCGCCCGCAGCCCGTCCTTCGGTTCCAGGAGAGCCTTGGGAGCCAGCTGCAGCATGATGTTGCGGCTTCCGATCCCGGAGGTAATGCCAAAGATGAGTGATCCGTCGGGCCCCACGCGATACAACTCATCGAAGTATTCGCCCAGATTGGCAATTGCCTTGCCATCCAACGAGATCAACATGTCCCCAGTCTTGATCCCAGCCCGCGCCCCCGGGCTATCCGGCGCTACCTCGGCCGCTTTCAGGCCGGAACCTGTTTCTACCCAGAAAACGCCATCCGTCGGGTCCTTCCAGGACGCACGATCGCGCAGATTTAGTACGCCGATTGTGACGACTAAAATCGTCAACAGCGTGGTGGCGACGATCCTAAAGGGCATTGGAAACGCGTTCATCTTGAATCCAGACAGACGACCAGATGCTTCAAGATTACGGTAAGCAATATTCGTACCAAGACTTGAGCGTTTCCCCGCGCGCGTGCTAGCCATAAATATTGATCCAGCAAGAGTTATTCATTGGTGCGCACCGCGGTCCGTCATCTGCCGCTCAGAAACTTCAAGGGTTTGGATCTGCATCCAACATCTTGAATGTCCCCGGTGTCGTCCACACAAGTATAGATCCATCGTATAGTTGCCAGCAAGCAGGGTTTGGTGCGCGAAATCACGAAAGAGACACAATCATTCCCGCGTATTTCGAACACTTCGTGAATTGTCCAGTGGGCGCCGGTCGCTGCATTCAGGCGCATGAAAATCAATGGTCTTTTTAAGGCAGCCACGAATGACACGAATTGTTTCGTGTCATTCGTGGCTGCTTTTGCAGTTTTGAGGCGAGTCATTTTCGGGGCAGAAGTCGGGGAGAAAAGTCATTCAAAGGCAAGAAATCCTCTGCGGCCTCTGCGTTGAGGCTTTTAGGTGCAGATATTCCGCACCGTGAAGCTGGAAGCTCAGTTGAAATTGAGGTTCAAACCGAACCGGAAGGTGCGGGGGTTGCGGGTTAGGGTAAACTCCCCGTCAGTCGTCGGGATCAGGCTCCTTCCTTGATCGAACGGATTGCGGAGGTCGAATAAAGCCTCCCAGTGCCCGGCGTTGCCCATGAACTCCGGTAGCGGTATGGCTTGTCGGAGAGAAAAGCTCATCCCCTTCGTGAAGGTGTCCAACCGATCCGCAAAAAGGTCGATCGGGCTGATCGGGTTTCCAGGGTACCACCGCACGGTTGCCTGGACGTGCGTTCGCGTTTGAGGGATCTTCGCCTCGAGTTGGCTTGTGACGGAGTGATAGTAGGACCGGTGAATGAAGTCGAGCAACCGTGCAGCCATCAGATCGCCGGAAATCAGCTTGTCCGGGCTCGAGAGAGCAGAAGCAGTGCCGTAATCGTAGGTGATGGATCCCCGCACCGTATCCATCAGCATGCGGGCGAACGCAACCCTCAGGCCCTGCTGCGCATCCTGATCACTTCTCAGCTGAGCCGCACACGACTTCTTGCCGCTCCTGGTGTTGTAACTTATCAGGAATGGCGTGCCTGGGCCGTCCACCCGGTCGCGGTACATGGTCACTTCCACAGACGTGTCTTCCGCGACTTTCCGGGCGATGGACGATTCGGCATGCCTGACCTGGCTGATACTGACCTTGTTGCCGATTT
This sequence comes from Acidobacteriota bacterium, assembly GCA_041501225.1. GTDB lineage: Bacteria > Acidobacteriota > UBA6911 > UBA6911 > UBA6911 > JAFNAG01. The sequence continues at coordinate 27,086 of JBGQNR010000050.1, read as the reverse complement.
TTGATATCGACGTGGGTTCCAGCAGATTGATGGTCTCGCCATCTGGAAGCTGGACACTGTTATTTTCGCTGGCGCGCCGGGAGGTCATCATGGTCTTGAGCAGCCAACCGCGGCGCGGAGTGACCACCACCTGAAAATAGGGGCTCCAGATGTTTTGAGAAGTTCCGTAATTGATACGGGAAAAATCGAGGCCGTATTCCATCGCCAAAGTATTGAAAAACTCGTTGCTGGCTTGAATTCCGGCGGCAATCGTCTCCACGCCGGAATCGCGTTGGGCCGGATCCTGATTGAAAAAGTCAGCCGGGCGCGCCATCTGTCCCGCGCTCAGGCGATTGAGATTGAGTCGCCCGTAACCGACCGAGAACTTCATCTCCCGGCCTGGACTGGGATGATAATCGAAGGTGTTGCGCACTCTCCAAAGTGAGTCATACCCCGAGGTGAGTTGACCCGAAAAGATCATCCGGCCGTGTTGGCTGACCGGCTCGGCGAAGGCAAAGTTGGAGAAAAGGCCGGCGTCCCCCTGAACCGGATATGCTGAGTAGTTGTCCCCGCTAAGAATCGCAGTGGAGGCCACATTCAGAGCCCCGTTGCGATGAAAGACCTCGCTCTGGTTGTCCCCCGAAATCGTGCCCGGGAGGCTCCGGAAAATCATGCGCCGGTCCGAAGTGCTTCGCATCACCGTTTTCAGATCCCAATTGCGGGGATCATTGCGGGAAGAGATGAAATCAAGAAACTCCTGGAGCACAAAATTGATGGTAGTGGTCTTGCCGGCATTGATCGCCACGCGCGGTGAGGTCAAAACCTGGTAGCCGTTTCGACTCACTCGCAATGAATAGGAGCCGGGGAGGATCTCATTCAGGCTATAAATACCGCGTTGATCGGATTTTGTGAGAGAAATGACGCCGCCGCGATCATCCTGCTTGAACAGCGCAATCACAGCACCGACCAGGGCCTTGCCGTCCACGCTCATCACGGTTCCCGCAAGTGTACCGTTCCCCATGGCCGCAGCAGAGGATGCGATGGCAATAGAAAACAATACAATCGCAGAAAGAATAGGGATTGAGCGTCTCATGCTCCGTCCTGGTCGTTCGGCACTACAAGATCCGCAGCGCACTCCGACCTGGAAACGAGAGTATCACGCGGTCAGAAGCTTGTCAACAAGCGCAACCCATTTGCTGTGATTCAGACATTAGGCATGGAAAGCAGAAAATCTTTTCACCGCGAAGACCACCAAGACCGCAAAGCTGACTCCAAGGCCCGCCCGGGGGCTGCCTTCGGCCGCCATCCTTAGCCGTGAGCGGCGGAAAAGCTGTGCCGACTCTCACTCTTCAGCCTGCCCGCATCGGCTTTTCCGCCGCCCACGGCCGAGGATGGCGCAACGCGAAGCGTTGGCCCCCGGGCGTGAGGAATCGCATTGGCCTCTTTGCGGTCTTGGTGGTCTTCGCGGTGAGATACTCTCTACTGTCTGAATCGGAGACCCATTTGAGAACTTAGCTCCCTTCTGGGTCGACCCGGGGCCCAGGCATCAAGGGCGGCACCCATCGCGGAGATCCATTCCTCCTGTCAAAGCCTTACTGCTTTGATCCTTTGGTCTTTTGTTCCTTCGCCCCCTGGTCGTTGGATCCTGGGGCAGGACCCAAGTCGGAGTACGCAATGCTAATGTGGTAGCGGACGGTGCTGCGCGGCTCTTTCTCCAGGGTAATATCGCTGATCGTGATGCTCTGCCCGGGCGCGATGGTGTCGGGCACCAACCGGGTCCGGGTGTCGACGACTTTCCCGCTGCTGTCCAGACATTGCAGCCGCAGCATCGTGCCGTGATAGGCGACATTGCCGCGATTGCGGATTGCGATCGGACCAAGCAGCTCCGGCGTGTCTTCCCTGTTCGTCCTTGCCACGTTCGATTCCGCGACTTCGAGATCGCTCGGCGCGATGACGCGAGTCGGGCTCAACTTGGCCGTTTGCACCACTTCCGAAGGAACGGATGCCAGCCGGGCTTCCTCCTTCCGCCCATTGATAATGAGCCACACGAGCACGGCACCGAGCATCAAGGTCAAGCCCCAGAACAGCGATCTTCTGAACATAACCCCCCATGTGGATTTATGATTGACGATTGACGCGACCTTCGTTTTTCAATCGTCAATCGTCAATCTTTTCTGTCCCGTCCTTTTGTCCAAACGACTTGCCCCTGGACAATTGTGGCCAGGCACTCGCCGGCGCCTTCCAGAATCTGTGCTTCCACATTGCGGTCGCCGATGTTTTCGGGCAGCCTGAGCACGGTCATATCCGCCCAGTAGCCGCGCCGCAGGCGTCCGAGCACACCGCCGAAATCGAGTGCAACCGCGCCATTGAGCGTGGCCATGCGGATGATTTCATCACACTTCAGATCTTTGCGGTTCCGGAACAGGAAGCGCATTTCGTCCAGGACGCTCAAGGAGTCGTTGCTCGCCAGCGAATCGGTACCAAGAGCCACATTGATTCCCATGTCCAAAAGCCGCCGCACCGGGTGTGGCTCGCGGCCGAAGAACGCGTGGCTGCGCGGGCAGCAAACAATGCTGCAGTTCCGGCTCAAGACAAGGGACATCGACTCCTCATCCAAATAGTTGCCGTGGATAAGAAGGGCGGGACGCTCCAGGATGCCGAGTCCCTCCAGATAAGGGACAGGAGCCAATCCCGGCGGCAGCCAGGCTTCCGGCAACACTCCGAGACCCGACAGGAAATCCCTGAATTCCCCGGTCCCTTTCGTCAATAGCTCCAACTCCTGATTCGTCTCGGCTACATGAATCGCCGGCCGCATGTTCCGCTGGCGCGCAAGCTCTGCCACGGCGCGAAAGAGTGCGGGAGAAACGGAATACGGCGCATGAGGCGAGACGCTCGATGACAAATAGCAGTCTGGTTGCACACGATTGAGCCGCGCCGTCAATGCGGCAATCGCCTCGCCGGCTTTTTCGGGCAGAAAAGCCGTCACTTCCTCGAAGACCACCTTGCGCAACTTCTCCGGCTTGAGCGCTTCCCAGCTGCAGCCGCTGGCTGAAATGTCGCCGATCAGAGTTGTGCCGGAGGACGCACACATGTGGGCTCCCCGCGTGACCGAATCGAGGTATTCCTCCTGCGCCAGTTTGCGCCTCTCGGTCATCAGGGAAGCAAGCCAGGCGGTAAACGAGGAGCTCCGATTCACCAGCCCGCGCAGGCATGTCAGTTCCAGGTGAGTGTGGGCATTAACCAATCCCGGGAGGATGATGGCCGATCCCCAATCGATCACGCTTGTTTCGAGTTTCCTGGGCGGCCCCTGCCAAGGCTCCAGCCGCGAGATGCGACCGGGGTCGGAGATATGAATCGCGGCATTGCGGAGGAGCATTCCCGCTTCGGCCAGGACGTACTTCGCGGTGTGGACGGTTCGAATCATCTTACGACTTTGTGTGATCAGCCGGATTGAGACGGGTGCAAACACGAAGGGCCCGAGCGGGGTACCAATGGACCAGGCGCTCCAGTGTGACTGGATTCTGCTTAATGGCCATAGCCAGCAATCCTGACGCCCCCGCCCTCTAGGTCCTGACGCGGGTATTTGGATTCGGGCATCACCCTCTCGGGCCGGCTGAATTATAATCCTCCAGTCCGAGCCCTTTCAACTGGTATGTGGCTCCACTGCATTTGCATGCTCGAGTTTTGCCGCCGCAGGCTTGAACTGCAGGCGCCGCGGGATTTGATAATTCTTTGCTTGGACAAGCTGGTAGGGTTAAGTATATTGAAGTTGGCGCAGAGATTCTTTGAGTCTGGATCTGGCGGTTAACTATCGATGAGGAATGGGCATGGCAATACTGCTACGCGAATCGGACGTTGACAAGCTCACGACCATGGGGATGGCACTTGAAGCCCTGGAGGAGGCATTCCGTCTGCAGGCGGAAAACAAAGCGGATAATGCGCCCAGGCGGCGCAGCCGGGTTCAGCGCGGCCTCCTGCATGTAATGAGCGCTTCACTGCCGACACTGGGTCTGGCCGGGCTGAAGAGTTACACCTCGGTCGAAGGCAAGACGACATTCCATGTTCTCCTGTACAGCGGCGAGGACGGCCGGCTCTTGGCCGTTATTGAGGCCAATTTGCTGGGTCAATTGCGCACCGGGGCGGCCACGGGAATCGCGACCAAGTATATGGCGCGCGTGGATGCTGCCAAGGTCGGCATTTTCGGCACGGGTTTTCAGGCCCGTTCCCAGCTTGCTGCCGTATGCGCGGTCCGTCCCATCAAAACCATCGTGGCCTATGGGCGCGATCGGGAGCGGTGCGAAAAATTCTGCCGGGAGATGAGCGCGACGCTGGGGATCAGCGTGACGCCGGCCTCCAGCCCTGATCAGGCCGCGCAGGAGACGGATATCGTCATTACCGCAACCAACTCGAAAGAACCTGTATTCAGCGGAGCATGGCTGGCGGCGGGGACCCACGTCAACGCGGTCGGGTCGAACCACCTGAGCAGGCGGGAGATCGACACCGAGACAGTGCGCCGTGCTGCTTGCGTGGTGGTGGATTCGATCGAACAATCCAAGCTGGAAGCCGGGGAATTGGTGACGGCCGCGGAGGAGAGCGCATTTTATTGGGAGGATGCCCACGAGCTCGGGCTGGTAGTCGTTGGGGACTTCCCCGGGCGCGAGGACGACAGCGAAATCACGCTCTTCAAATCCAACGGCATTGCGCTGGAGGATGTTGCACTTGCCGGAAAAATCTACCAGGCTGCCCAAAAAGCAGGCCTCGGCGAAAGCCTCCCGTTTTAAAGTGTAATTGCTTCACAAGAACCCTAACGCAGAGGCCGCAGAGGCCTTTTCTCTGCGGCCTCTGCGCCCTCTGCGTTGGTCCTCCGCTTTTCCCGCCTGATTGACGAGAATCCAACGAGTCGCTCCCTGTTATTTCTTGATCGCGCCGATAAATGCCAGGGGTTCGCCTGCACTGATGGGCGGGGTGGCAATAATGTAGAGCACCTCTCCCGCGAAGGGTGATCTCAGTTCGTACACCTGCTTGCCGAAAAAGTCGGTGACCACTCCCAGGAGCGCTCCTTTTTCCACCATCTGCGTCTTCTGTACCCTGGGGTAGAACAGACCGGCCTTGTTGGGGGAATCCGCCGGATAATAAAGAACTTCCGCCGGATCGTACCATGTGATTTGCGCCGGCGCTTCTGCCTGACCGTCGGCCATTTTCAAATACCGCATAAGATTTTGCACGCCGTGCTCTATGGCTGCGATCTCGCTCTCATCGCTGGCCACTCCCATGCCACCGGATTCGATCGTGAGGGCGGGCTTGCCGCGCGTCATTGCGGTATTGGAGCAGTATTTGCTCTCCTTGGGGTTCGAAGGCCGGCTGCGGTCGATCACGATGTTCTTGAGGCCGAAGACCTCAGCCATCTTCCTGGCCACCTCATCCACGTTTGCATTTCCAATTGGGTTCCAGTAGCTGTAGGGGCGCAGCGACTCGTTGCCGTCGCCGCAATGGAGATCGACGAGGTAATCCGTGCGCTCAATCACCTCCTTGGTGATCACGTAGGCGATCCGATCCGAAATGGTTCCGTCTACTTTCCCCGGATACACCCGGTTCAAATTCTTGCCGTCGATGGGGCTGTAGTAGATGGTTCGCTTGAGGAACGAGGGCAGATTGGCCACGTGCACGATGACGATCCGTCCCTTGAGTTTCTGCGGGTCAATGCTGGATGCCAGCCGCTGTGCGGCGAGAATGGGCGGGTACTCATAGCCATGATTGCCCGCGATGACTGCCAGGGCGGGCCCCCGGGCAGCTCCGTTGATGATCGTCACCGGGACCTGGGTTTCGCCGTCCGATCCGCTCGGAACCGCCAGGGTTCCGGACTGTTTCTGACCAGGCGGAACCTGCATGGATCCGACCTGGAATGTCTGCGCCGGCGCCACGCTGCAGGAGAGAGCCAGTGTTACCAGCAGGATTGCCAGGAGTTTTTCGCCAAGGAAATTGGTATTCATGTCATCCCCCATGGAATAATGTCGGTTGGCTACTTCTTATCACCAACCGCGGCCTCGACGCCACCTGATTTCGCAAAGACAACAAGATGCAAAAGCTTTTGCCACGAAGAACACGAATCCAGCTTTTTGCAGTCCTTCGTGCCCTGCGTGGCTGAATCGCAGTCTTTCCATGCGCGGGCCGGAGCTCCAGGGCAGAATTCCGATATTCCTAAGAACAGGCTAAAGATAATCACAGCAATAAGTAAGCTAAGGGTAGCGCGGTTGCCGACAAATTTCCGTCCTTTACTGAAGTCCAGCGGAGACGTATAATATCTGTTTTTTTGGTAGTGCCGTTTCCTCGGCAGCCGAGGTTGCACAATGAAAAAGACCGAACTCAAGAAGTTCAAAGCCATTCTGAATGAAAAGCGCGACGCGATCACCAATTCGACCGGGAAGAAGACCCACTGGGAAAATATGGAGAACACGCGTCACGGCGATTTCGTGGATCAGGCGAGCGATGACAACGAGGTCCACGTAAATATTCGCCTGCTCCAGACCGATGCCAAGCTGCTGCGTGCCATTGAAGCGGCGCTCAGCCGCATCGAGGATGGTAGCTATGGCGTATGCACGATGTGCGGCCAGGATATCAGCGTCGTGCGCCTCAAAGCTGTACCCTGGACATCGGTCTGCATCGCTTGCAAGGAAAAAAAGACCGCCTGATCTGCTTCCACTGAAAGCCCAAGGAAGGCGCGTCCGCTTGCGGTGCCCCTTCAACCTCTCCTGGGATTCTTGGCCCACCCTGGTTCTTCATGATGCCGCCAGGGTTTTGCGCGGCCTCTCCGCGAAATGTGCATTATACTTTCCGAATGCCGGCATCGAGTCTGGACAGCCCGGCACCGGCAGGTAACCCGGATAGAATCTATTTTCCCTGCCTGATTCTGACTCCTGGCTTCTGACTTGAGTCGGAGGTCAGAGGTCGGGAGCTGAGGGCCAACCATGACGAGGATCTACACCAAAACAGGCGATGACGGCACGACCGGGTTAATCGGCGGCAAGCGCGTACACAAAGACGCCTCGCGCATTGAAGCCTATGGCGTCGTCGATGAGCTCAACGCTGTGCTTGGCGTGGTGTGCGCGTCTCCGTTGCCGGAACGAGTGCGCCGGATCCTGCGCCGAGTGCAGGATGATCTGTTCAGCATCGGCGCCGATCTTGCACTGCCCGCGGGTATGGAGCGCAAGGAGTGGGGGGTCCCGGCGATTCTGGACGAAAACATCGCCGGCCTGGAGCGGGAGATGGACGAATGCCAGTCCGAGTTGCCGCAGCTGCAGCGCTTCATTCTTCCAGGCGGCAGCGCCCCTGGGGCCATGCTGCACCTGGCACGGACGGTTGCCCGGCGCGCCGAACGGCGGTGCGTCGCGCTGGCGCGCGCCGAGCCTGTGGATCCGCAGATCATCCGCTATCTGAACCGCCTCTCCGACCTGTGCTTCGTGCTGGCGCGCTACGTCAATCAGAAAAACTCCCAGTCCGAGATCCATCCGACTTTCGGGAAAGAGGAATAGGCGCCAGACAAAAGCAGGAGCAGCCACGAAAAATACGAAACATCCGGGCGCCAAAGGCTATAATTCGCCGGGGCAGGAAGGAGAAATGGGATGGAAAGACACTATGTCGTGGACGAAATCAGCGCGAGCGAGTCGTGGCGGCTCTTTCGCATTATGGCCGAGTTTGTTGAGGGCGTTGAAACCCTGACCCACATCCAGCCGGGGGTGACATTTTTCGGTTCGGCACGCGTCTTGCCCGGAAGCGAGCAATACGAGCTGACCTACGAGATGGCCAAGACGGTGGCGCGCGCCGGCTACACCATCATCACCGGCGGCGGTCCCGGAGTGATGGAGGCAGCCAACAAGGGTGCGCATGAGGTCGGCGCCGAGTCTGTCGGTCTGAATATCAATCTGCCCATGGAGCAGCGCCCCAATCCCTATGTGAAAACGCTGCTGAGCTTCCGCTATTTTTTCGTGCGCAAGGTGATGTTCGTCAAATACTCGCAGGCTTTCATCATCATGCCGGGCGGCTTCGGCACGCTCGACGAGTTATTTGAATCGATCACATTGATCCAAACTCAGAGAATTCAGCCTTTCCCCGTGATTCTCGTGGGCCGCAAGTTTTGGGCGCCGTTGCTGAATTGGCTGGAAGAAGCCCTATTGGGGACAGGCCTGATCTCGGCGGGTGACAGGCAGATCATGAGTGTGGCGGACACCTCGGAAGAGGTTCTTGCCATTCTCAAGAACAATCACTTTGTCCAACACGTTTCCAGGGGATGAGTATGAAAGCGGAAGGAATGGTTTTACAGCAACTGGCGCTGGGCCCGATGATGAACTTTATTTACCTCATCGGATGCAAGGAGACCCGCGCTGCCGCGGTTGTGGATCCCGCATGGGATGTGCCCGGCATTCTCAAAGCGGTGGGTGAGCATAATCTGGAACTCCGCCACATCCTGCTTACCCACGCGCACCCGGATCATGCCAATGGATTGGAGGAATTGCTGGCCACCACCGACGCCAAGGTCTATCTGCATGCCGCGGAACTCGACTATGCGCTCGAGATGTCCGAGCGCTACCAGATCTCCATCGACTTTTTGAAGCGGCGCTCCGCAAATGTCCATTCTGTGGCCGATGATGAGGTGATCCAGGTAGGCACAATTTCGGTGCGCTGCCTCCACACGCCCGGCCACACGCCGGGCTCGCAATGTTTTCTGGTCGGGAAAAACCTGTTTTCCGGGGATACGTTGTTCGTCGATGCTTGCGGCCGCGTGGATCTCCCCGGGGGGGATCCGGAAAAGATGTGGTGGAGCCTGAACCGGAAACTTCGCGCCCTGGAGGACGACGTCGTCCTTTATCCGGGCCATCACTATGGGCAGCGGCCCGTATCGACCATGGGGGAGCAAAAGCGCAGCAACCCCTACATGCAGTTCGCCTCCCTGGATGATTTTCTGGCTGCCATGCGATCAGGCCTATAGAAAACTCTTTCTTTTGTTATTGAAGCATTAAGGCCCGTTTGCGCTGCTGGATTTTATGGACCTCGTAAACCTTTTTGGCGCGGCCTCGTATCAGTAGGCGTACCTTGGAGGAAGTGTTCGCATGCAGCTCTTGGAAGGAGTATGGGTTGCGCTCGAAGCCCTTTGGGCCAACAAATTGCGCACCATACTGACCCTGCTGGGGAACATCGTCGGAGTCATGTCGGTTATCGCCGTGGTCAGCATCATCGATGGCGCGAATTCCTACATCGAGAATGAGATCGCCGGCGAAGGCTCCGGCATTTTCTCGGTGACGCAAGTGAACACCATGGACATTCTCTCGGATTTCGAGAAATTCCTGAAGTCCCTTCACAATCCGACAATCACGCTGTCCGACCTGGCCTATTTGCGCGAAAAGGTCACCCTGGCCGAGTACATGGATGCGAACCTGAGCGCGGGCGCGGAAGTGCGCAATCGGGCTCTCAACATCAAATCGGTCTCCACCCTGGGGAGATCGGAGAATTACCCGCTGATGGGGCGCTGGGATTTGAAGGATGGCCGGCATTTCACCGGCCAGGAAGTCTCCCACAGTGCGGATGTAGCCGTCATCGGCTTCGATGTGGCCGATCGGCTTTATTCCGGGGTCGATCCGATCGGCAAGGAGATCCGGATTTCGGGCCTGCCATTTCGCATCATCGGAGTTCTCAGCGAGAAGCCGAGCGGTTTGGGCGGCAGTCCAAATTTGAGAATTGTCATTCCGATCACTTCCTTCCAGAAGATCTATGGCACGCGCCAATCGCTGACGATCTCCATCAAACCGGCGCGCCTGGATGACGTAGCGCCTTGCATCGACCAGACCCGCCTCGCCATGCGCACCTTGCGGCGCCTGGGACCGAAGCGAGAAGACAACTTTGCCATCACAACCTCCGAAAACCTGCTGAAGCTCTGGAGCTCGATCAGCTCGCAGATCTTTGCCGTGCTGATTGGCATCGTCTCGATCAGCCTGGTCGTGGGCGGAATTGTCATCATGAACATCATGCTGGTGTCGGTCACGGAGCGCACGCGCGAAATTGGCATCCGCAAGGCCGTGGGCGCGACGCGCCTGAATATCCTCTGGCAGTTTCTAGTGGAGGCCGTCACGCTTTCCAGCATCGGTGGAGTCCTGGGTATTGTGGCCGGATTTGTCATTGCCGCCATCATCGCTTACTTTTCTCCTCTCCCGTACGCGATTAAACTATGGTCCATTGCCCTTGGCATGGGTGTCACCTTTGCCGTGGGCGTTTTCTTCGGCGCGTATCCGGCCACGAAGGCCGCCAGGCTCGATCCGATCGAGGCTTTGCGCTATGAATAAAATCAGACGTACAGGATTGATCGGTGAAAATCTGGTGATCGCGCTGGACGTGATTCGCACCCACAAGCTGAGGAGCGGGCTCATCATCCTTGGCGTGGCCATCGGCGTGGCCTCATTGATGGCGATGGTCTCGATTCTGGTCGGCCTGAAGGACAGCATTACCAAAAGCATCCACAGTTCCGAAGAAACCGTGCTCCAGGTTCAGAAGTTCGACTTCTTCGTCGGCGGATTCGACGAGTCGATGCTCCACCGCCGGGAAATCAGCGAAGACGATGCCCGGGCGATTCGGGAGCAGTGCCAGACCTTGCATCATGTTTCCTTCATCATGGAGCCGCAAGGGCCCCCTCCCACTTTGCGCTACAAAGATCAAAAGAGCCGCATGGTTCAAATCATCGGTACGCAGCCCGCGCTGCTCTACATTCAAAGCCTCGAGATGGAAGATGGGAGAATGTTCACCGACGAGGAGCTCTTCCATCGAGAAAAGGTCGTGGTCCTCGGCCACAGCCCAAGACGCGATCTGTTCCCCAATGTCGATCCCATCGGCAAGAAGGTCAGAATTGCGAATGACGACTTCACGGTCATTGGGACCTTTGCCGAACGCAAGACCTTGTTCGGCAGCATGGGCGAGAACTTCGGCATGATCCCCTACACGACCTACAAAGCTACCATGTGGAAAGAGCATGATGTGCAAGCCGTGGTGGCTGCAGTCAGGGAAGGTGTTTCCCTCGATGAGGCGAAGGAAGAGGTCATCCGTGTCATGCGCGTGCAGCGCAAACTGAAGGCGAATCAGAACAACGACTTTGCCGTGACTTCGTCCGATGCTGCACTCGAGTTCATCACCAGGGTTACAGCGCCGATCGCGATGATCCTGGCCGCGATCTCATCCATCGCACTCCTGGTGGGCGGCATCGGGGTCATGAACATGATGCTGGTTTCCGTTACCGAACGCACCGGGGAGATCGGCATCCGCAAGGCGGTGGGAGCCAAACAGCAGGACATCCTGTGGCAGTTTCTGATCGAGGCCGGTGTTCTGACGGGATTAGGCGGCGTTGTCGGCGTCCTGCTCGGCCTGTCCACCGCCTACGGGGTCTCGCTCCTGACCGGGCTGCCGTTCAGCCTGTCGCCGGTCTATATCCTGCTCGCGGTGACTTTCTCAGTTGCCATCGGCATGTTCTTCGGCTTGTATCCCGCGCATCGCGCCTCGAAACAACAGCCGATCACCGCCATCGGCTACGCCAAGTAGAGTCAAGGATTAGCCGTATTTCTACCGAGTCTTCCAGCCTGTAGCTTTTTAGGCTGTAGGCTGTTAGCCCGTTTTTTCACAGGATTTCCCGGCAAAACGTCGCAAAGGGGCATGAACTCACGGTGCGCGGCATAAGTGAGACGCAGGTATTATTGACAGTGTGTCGGGGCTTCCGGCCGGACCGAATCCCGCGAAAACCTGGTGAGTCATGCGGCTTGCAGCCTGCAGTTTTTCAGATTGGGACTAACAGCCTACAGCCTAAAAAGCTACAGCCTTGGGTTATCGCCGGAGGTCGCCCTCGAAAAGTTTCAGGATGCGCTTGTACTCGTCGGCCCAGCTGGTCTCTTCGGTGAAGCTGTGGTTCTCTACCGGGAATGGAGCCACTTCCCAGTTCTCCTTGCGGAGTTCGATGAGACGTTGAATCAGCCGGACCGAGTCCTGGAAGAACACATTGGTGTCCACCATGCCGTGGCAGATGAGCAGGTGACCTTTCAGACCGTCGGCAAAATAGATGGGCGAACTGCGCTTGTAGGCTTCCAGATCGGTTTGCGGCGCGTTGAGGATCTGCGCCGTGTAGCTGTGATTGTAGTGCGCCCAGTCGGTGACCGGACGCAGGGCCGCGCCGGCGGCGAAAACATCCGGCGTCGTGAACAGAGCCATGAGGGTCAGAAACCCTCCATAGCTGCCGCCATAAAGCCCGATGCGTTTCGGATCGACCTTTTCGCTCGCAACCAGGAATTTCGCGCCATCAACGATATCGTCGAGATCCTTGCCGCCCATGTGTTCATAGATGGCCGTGCGCCAATCGCGGCCGTAGCCGGAGCTGGCGCGATAATCGGGATCCAGGACGACGTAGCCGCGCGAGGCCAGCAGGTTGTTGAACATGTACTCGCGATAGTAGCTCGAAGACCAGTATTTGTGGGCATTCTGCAGGTAGCCGGCGCCATGCACGAAAATCACGGCGGGGCGCTTCGGGTCGCGTTTGGCGCCGATCATCTCCGGCGTGTAAAGGCGCGCGTACACGTCGGCTCCGTCGCGCGCCTTGTAGGTGAAGACCTTGGGATCGATCCACTTGAATGACCGCCACTCTTCCGACGGGGTGGTTGTAATCTGCTTGGCCTGGGCGCCGGCTGTGAACGGCATCACGTACAGCTCGGGAGGCTTGTTGCTGTAGGAATAGATGATCGTGAGCGATTTCTCGTCCGGCGACACCGTCACCTCGTTGGAGCCGGTCATGGCAGTGATGCGTGTCCACGAGCCGCCATCGACGGACATTGTGTAGAAGTGGCGCTCGCCGGGATGGACTTCGGTCGAGGAAAAGAACAGCTTCGTCCGGTCGTTCGACAGGCGAGCGTTTTCAATCTCGAACTTCCCCGAGGTCAATTGCTTCGCGGCCGGCTGGGCTGCCGTGACATCCAGCGAGTAGATGTGCATCCAGCCATCCTTCTCCGACATGAACAGGAAGCGCTTGTTGTCGAGCAGCCACGTTACGCCCCCGCCGCCGCCGAAACCTCCACCGCCGAACCCGCCGCCGGTGCCGGTGGACACCGACCCTTCGCGCAGCCACGCGTCGTCATGAGAGTTGTCCAGCACCTTTGCCTTTCCGGTCGCAGGATCGACTGTGACGAACCATCGGTCCTTGTAGTCCTGCGACCGAACCGTGATGACAGCCTGGCTGCCATCGTCGGACCACTCGGGCATGCCCCAAGTGAGGATGCGCGGGACCGGCGCGTCGCCCGGCTTCATCGGCCGCTGGTTGCCGGCAAACGCGGAGGCGTCCGCCCAGACCGTCTTGTTCGCCTTGAGATCGAGGATGGCGAGCATGCGGCGCGCCTGCGCGTCGCCGACATTCGTGCGGCCGGGGATCATCTCCGGATAGGCGGACTCGGTTACGTAGTTCGGTACGTCCTGGTTGCGCGCCGTCAATTCCGGACGCTCGGTCACGCCCACATATACAAAATTTTCATCGGTAGATAACTGCAGGTCGGTCACGCTCTGGCGGGCCGAGGGCTGGAAGCGCGCGATAGGCTCAGGCGGCGCACCTGCCGGGCCACCGGGGCCGCCGCGACGGCCGCCGCCACCGCGACCCGCCTGGCGCTGCTCGGCCTGACGTTTGAGATATTCGATCAGGTTCTGCTCTTCCTGGCGCAGCAATCGCTGCGAGTCGGTCAACTGCTGATCGCCGCCGCCGCGGGCACCCTGGCCTGCGGCTCCCCCGCCGCGCAGGCCTGTTGCGGCGCCGCGCGCCCCTGTGGCCGCCTGCGCGGGCGTCTCGCCGGCAGGCGCGACCACATCCGTCAGCTGCACTTCCGTCGGCGTGTTCGCCGCGCCATCGAGCGTCATCAGGTACAGGTTGCCGTCGCGCATGAACGTGACTGCCGTGTCGTTGCGCGCCCAGCGCGGATTCGACTCGACGCTCCCCGTCTTCATCAGTTGCCGGCGAGCGTTGGAGGCAACGTCGATGATCACGATGTTTCCGCCTTCGGCGGTCAGCATGCGTTTCTTGGCGCGATCCAGGCGTCCGGTTGGCGTTGCCAGCAGCCTGACTTCCTCGGCGCTGAGCTGCCGGAGGTCGCTGCCGTCGCGTGTGACCGAATAGGTCTGGCCGCGATCCTCGTTCGGCTTCTGCCAGGCGAAGTAGATCTTGGATGAATCAGGCGCCCACCGGACGGCAGACGGCGAGGATCCCAGGAGCTTAGGCCCGCGCATAATGCTGTCGACCGACAATGTGAAGGCAGCCGGCGCTGGAGTTGCGGGCTGCTGAGCCGGGACCAGGCACACACTGGTCACGCACAAATGCAAAAACAGAATCAAGCTTCGACGCATGGTAGGCACCCTCTTAGGCAAAAAAGCAAAAGATCAACGCAGAGCACGCAGAGGGAGCAGAGAGCGCAGAGACTTTTTATTTTCCAAATAATCTGCGACCTCTGCTCCCTCTGCGCGCTCTCTGCGTTGAGGCTTTTGGGTTTCGGATATTTCGCACTGTGCTCTTTGTGGCCGCGGTTGGACTAGCCGTTTTTCTTCTCGAAGTCCTGCATGAAGGCTACGAGGGCGTCTACGCCTTCTTCGGGGAAAGCGTTGTAAATCGAAGCGCGCAAGCCGCCGACCGAACGGTGGCCTTTGAGGCCGTCGAGCCCGGCTGCCTTCGATTCCTTGACGAATTTTTCCTCGAGCGCTTCACTCGGAAGCCGGAAGGTGACATTCATCCTCGACCGGTCTTCCTTCTTCGCATGGCCGCGATAGAAGCCGGTCCGGTCGATTTCCGCGTAGATCTTGCCCGCCTTGCGGATGTTGATCTTCTCCATGGCCTCGAGCCCGCCCAGGCTCAGCAGCCATCGGGTCACGAGGTTCATGATGTAGATCGCGAAGGCAGGCGGTGTGTTGTGGAGCGACTTGTCTTCCGCGTGCGGGCCATACTGGATCATGATCGGCAGCTTCTCATACGCCGGATTGGCCTTGGCCTTCTGCAGCAGGTCGTCGCGCAGGATGACGAGCGTACAGCCCGCAGGGCCCATGTTTTTCTGCGCACCGGCGTAAATCACCCCGTACTTTTTGATATCGATGGGGCGGCTCAGCATGTGGGACGAGGTGTCGACGACGAGCGGCACATTGCCGACATCCGGCAATGCATGGAACTCAACGCCGTGGATGGTCTCGTTGCTGGCCAGATGGACGTAGGCCGCGTTCGGCGTGAGCTTCAACTCCCCTTTTTTCGGCACGCGCGTGAAATTGTCGGCCTTGGCGGTGAAGGCCACGTTGACCGATCCGACTTTCTTGGCCTCCTTGAGCGCCTTTTCCGACCATGATCCGGTCGTGATGTAGTCGGCGGTCTCACCGGCGGCCAGCAGGTTCATCGGCACCATGGAAAACTGCAACGTGGCGCCGCCCTGCAGGAACATGACGTGATAATTCTCGGGAATGCCGGCCAGCTTGCGCGTGTTCGCCTCGCATTCCTGGATAATCGACTCGAAGGTCTTCGAGCGGTGGCTGATCTCGAGGACCGACATGCCGACGCCCGGCAGAGCTACCAGGTCGCGCTGAGCTTCTTCGAGCACCGGCAGCGGCAGGACGGCGGGCCCGGCCGAAAAGTTGAAAACTCGTTTGGTGTTTCCCATGATTGGCTCCTTATAGGATCTAGTTCGGAAGATAAGTACTACGCACCATTAAATACAAATTGGTATAGCAAAGGTCTCAAAGCCTCAACGCAGTCCACCATGCACCTGGGGAACACCCAGGTGCATGAAAACTAATGGCCTTTTTAAGGCAGCCACGAATGACACGAATGGGTAAGAAATTCGTGCCATTCGTGGCTGCTTTTGCAGTTTTGAGGCGAGTAATTTTCGGAGCAGCGGTCGCCTCTCACATTACCTCTGCGGCCTCTGCGTTAAATTTTTTCAACGAGCTATTTGGCTCCCAGATCCACGAGCTGCATATCCAGGATGTCCGTGCACCCTTTCTTGAGGCCGTCCAGCAAATCCTTCGGTGGCGCACTGTCGAGGTTGATGCGCGCGATCGCCGCCTGGGCGCCGTCGAAGATGATGTTCTCGGTCTCCTGCGCGTTGATCGAAAAATCACGCAGCCGGCCGAAAACGCTCGCGAGCACGCCCGGCTTGTCGAGGTGCCGGACGATCAGCGAATGGCTCGCCGGGCTGTGAGCCGTGAGGTTGACGACATTGGGGACGACCCCCTTCTCTTTATAGGTCTGAACAATGCGCACCGTCTCGGCTGCGATCGCTTCCTGGGCCTGGTCGGTGGATGCCCCGATGTGATGCGTGCCGTACACGCCGGGCATCTTGGCCAGCGGGAAATCGAAATCAGCCGTGGCGCCGGCCGGCTCGCCCGGGTAGACATCCAAAGCCACGCGGATGTTCTTATCCTTTACCACCTGTTCGAGCGCCTTATGGTCAACCACCTCGGAGCGCGCCGTGTTGATGAAGTAGCTCCCCGGCTTAAGACGGCCGAGCACGTCGGCATTGACGACCCCCTTCGTCTTAGCGTTCGCTGCCAGATGCACGCTCAGGATGTCGCACTTCTCCGCCACCTCGGCAGGCGTCTGGGCCACCTGGATAATGGGCTCGATGAGCGACGCGGAGGGTGGGCGGAACCGGAGGAGGATCGGCAGGTCGACCGGAAGGCCGTCACGACCCATCGCGACGCCGATTTCGCTCCAGATCACCAGGTTCATGCCGAACGCCTGGGCGCGCTTGGCCATCTCCTGGCCGATGTTGCCGAAGCCGAGCAGGCCCAGCGTCTTTCCATAGATGCCCCTCGCCTTGGAGTATTCTTTCTTGTTCCACTTGCCGGCGCGCAATTCGGCGGTGTTGTCCACAATGCGCCGGTCGAGCGCGAGCATCAGGCCGAAGGCCAACTCGGCGACCGCGACCGAATTCTTGCCCGGGCAGTTCGACACGTAAATGCCGCGCTTGGACGCCGCCTTTACGTCAATCGTGTTATAGCCCGCCCCGGCCCGGACGATGAGCGACAAGCGCCCGGCGTCGAGCATCGGTTCGGTTACCTGCGTGGAACGCACGACGAGCACATCGGCGCCCGTCCTGCCGATCGCCTCGACCAGAGTGGCATCCTTCAGGTCGGGCTCGAAAATGACTTCACATCCGGCCGCTTTCAGCCCCTCGATCCCGCTCTTTTCGAATTTATCTGCGACAAGGACTTTCATGGCTGTCCATCCTTTTAATGTATGGGGTTAGTATTTCTGCAACGAATAACAGTTTGGGCAGGTTGTAATCCGCCCGATTCAACTCATTTCACTCTGGTTACGAACGAGATGCCCGCCGCCTCCTGCCCATTCGCAAGGGTCATCTAGATGAGATGAGAAAGCAGACCATCGCGCAGCTTCGGTTCAAACCACGTCGATTTGGGCGGCATAATTTCACCCGCATCCGCAATGCGCATCAGATCATCGACACTCACGGGGTAGATGGAAAAAGCTACCGCAGCCTTCCCTTCCTTGACCAGCCTTTCAAGCTCGCCGGTGCCGCGAATGCCGCCGACAAAATCAATGCGCTTATCCGTGCGCGGATCGCCAATCTTGAATATCGGCGCGAGTACCTGTTCCTGGAGGAGGCTGACGTCGAGCGTGCTGCCGATATCCGTGGCGCCTGCCTGCCCCTTGAGGTGCAGCGTGTGCCATTGCCCGCCAAGAAACATGGCCACTTCCCCTTTGGAGGCGGGGCTGGCCGTGCCCGCATTCAGACGGAAGTGTGACTTGAGTTCGGCCAGGAGCGCCCCTGGGGTGTGCCCTGCCAGATCTTTTACTACACGATTATAAGGCAGAATCTGCGTTTGGTTATCCGGAAAAGCCACGGCCATCATCCAGTCAGCTTCCTCATGCGCCACGCCCGGCTCCTTTTCCGCAAATTGCTTCCGGGTACGAGCGGCGCTCGCCGCGCGATGATGCCCGTCGGCGATGTAAAGGCAAGGAAGTGCCGCGAAGCCCTTCTGCAGGGCTGCGAGATCCGTGCCGGTCACGCGCCAGACCGTGTGGCGCACTTTGTCCACAGCCTCGAAATCGAAGAGCGGCGGAGCCGCGGTCACCTTGTCCGCCACGGCGTCAATGGCCGCGGAAGCGCAGTAGGTTAGGAACACCGGGCCGGTCTGCGCGCGCAGAGTGCTGATGTGGCGCGTACGGTCATCCTCTTTATCCCGCCGCGTGCGTTCGTGTTTCTTTATGAGATCGCGGTCGTATTCGTCGACCGAGTAGCAGGCAGCAAGACCGGTCTGCTGGTGGCTGCCCATGCGCAGACGGTAGAAGTAGACCGCCGGCTCATCCTCGATGATGAGGGGCGCCGTGGTGCGCAGATGGTTGAAGTTTTCGAGCGCGCGCTGGTAAACGGCATCGGAGTAGGGATCCGTTGCAGCCGGGAGATCGATCTCTGCGCGCGAGACATGGAGGAAGCTGAGCGGGTTGCCGGCAGCCAGCGCGCGCGCCTCCTGGGTGTTGACTACATCATAAGGTACAGCCGAAACGCGATCTACGTTCGCCGGCATCGGCCTGAGTGCCTTAAAGGGATGAATTATGGCCATCGGTTCGCTCGTATCGCGGCCGGCCCGGGTCAAGGGGGCCGCACAGAAAGGTTAAACAGGATTGGACTTGCCGGCGGTAAATGCCTGCCGACAGCTCTACATACCCGAAGGCGTGAGGATAAGTCAAGCAAACAAGGAATATTGCCAAATCGATCGCAAAACCCTTTCCATATCAATCGTTTGTGATGCTACGCGGCCGTATCGTTCGCGGAGGTTGTCCCCAGCCCTATTAAATGTCTGCATGGCGCCTGTGGCATCCCATCGGCCACGGCTTAGGATCAATCCCGGTCATTTCAGACCGCAGAATATATTCCAGCTATTTTGACCAGCAATTTCAAGTACCGGAAAGAACCGGCGCCGGGACCGCCGGCCCTCGAATCCAATGACAAGGCCCCGACGTACGACGGCACGCAGACGCCCTGCACTCCCGCTCAAATCGCGACCGAATTCGAAAAATGCAAATCGCCGCGCAATTTCCTCCTGCTCAATCAGTGGGGTTTCCGCGTAGGCGGCCCGATCACGTTGCCTAAGGCTGAGCCTGGTCAAGAGGATTCGTTTCGCCGAGTCGAAGAATCTTGAGTTGCGGGGCGAGTTCCTGAACGCGTTCAACAAACCAATTTCCTCGGCAGCGTGTACACCGGCACCAGCCAGACCGGCGGCCAGCTGGGATCGACCAACAGCAATCCGCGCTACGTCCAAGTAGTGTTGCGGCTCAATTTCTAATTCCCACCCTTGGAGAGGAGCACGGCACCGCCGTGTTCCTCTCCGGCTCTCTCCCCGCCTCTGCCGAGAAATCCCTCATCTATACAGATACTTGCCCATTAGGCGACAAAAGCAAAAGATCAACGCGGAGCGCGCAGAGGCCGCAGAGAATCGTTTGTTCTCCAATGAGTTTTCTCTGCGGCCTCCGTGCTCTCTACGATGAGAGGTTGAATTGCCTGCCTGATTGGCAAGGTTTGGGTAAGGGTGTGTCCAGTGATGGTCTCAAGTTTTTCTTGAGCTCCATTGGAGTATGGGGTGAGTTTTCCCAATAGAATTCGTGGGAAGATTTTTTTAATAAGGCTTAGATAAAATCAGGCAAAAAAATAGATAATGCTCATGTGCCCATGTTAATTTGAGGATCTGCCGCCGCACTAAAACTTCCTCGATTTTTGATTTACTGATTTGATTTACTGATTAGTTACCCGCAAGATCCAGGACCCTGCAAATTAGAGCCCAGTAAATATTTGCTTGCAAAGAGGGGGCAGGGTGATTATCATCGGCCCCGGATTACTACCTCTTACATACAAGTAATCCATAGCATCTGCAGCAGGGACGAAGAATGGGACGTGCTTCGGGATTCAAGCGGGTACAGGTGAGGCGCACCTGAGCCAACGCTCCCGAAGCCGAGAATTCGCCCCTGGTTTTAGCGGGCCTCCTGGCAATTCCCGCACTCTCTTGTGGTCTTGAGCTCCCGGCACAAGCAACTGCTTTGGCCATAGAGGCAAGGCGCAACTGTCACGGCTGATTACCTGAGTGCCCGCGAGTGCCACCAGTCTGGCGCGCGGGAGAGCCCGTTAGATATCACTTAGATCGGTTCGATCGAAAGTAGATTGTGGGAACGGAACTGGGTAGTGCCCGGTTCCGAGGATTAACTATTTCAACCCAAGGAATCTATATGAAACAATTACCATTTCGGCTTCTCCTGGCGATGCTCCTGATCGCAGCATTAAGCGGTCTTGGCTACGCCCAGGGCGGTTCGAGTTCTTTGCTCACCGGAACGGTTGTTGACCAGTCCGGAGGGGTGATTCCCGGCGCGGACGTGTCGGTCAAGAATGAGGCCACCGGTGCCGAGTACAAAGCCGTGTCGGCTGAGAACGGTCAGTTTACGATCCCGGCCCTGGCCGCCGGAAACTACACGGTCACCGTTTCCGTGCCCAACTTTAAGCAGTCCGTGATCAAGAATGTTTCGGTCGTGGTAGGGTCTCCGACCAACCTGAAAATCACGATGGTGGTCGGCGGTACCACTGAAACCGTGACGGTGCAGGCCGGCGCCGAGATCATTCAGACGGCGTCTGCGACAGTGTCTACGACGCTGCAGACTGCCCAGATCCAGAACCTGCCTTTGTCGACGCGCAACGCGATCGAGTTCCTGGCATTCCTGCCGGGTGTGAACACGACAGCCGGGGTGCGCCAATCCACGATCATGGGCCTGCCGCAGGCCGCAATCAACATCACCATCGACGGCGTCAACACGCAGGACAACTTCAACAAGACGACGGATGGATTTTTCAGTTACATCAGCCCGCGTATCGATGCCATGCAGGAAGTGACAATGTCGTCGGCGACGCCGGGAGCGGAATCTGCAGGACAGGGCGCCGTCCAGGTGAAGTTCATCACCCGCTCAGGGAGCAGCGACTTCCATGGCAGCGCCTACTATTACGTACGCAATCCGGCCCTGAATTCGAACTACTGGTTCTCCAACCGCGACGGTGCACCCGCATTCAAGGGTCCGGGAGACGGCATCGGCCAGAATTGCACCGCGGCACAGATGGCCACCAGTTTCGAGGCCTGCAAAGCGAAGCGCGACCGGATCCTGCTGCATCAGCCGGGCGGCCGCATTGGCGGACCGATCCTAATCCCTTGGCTTCTGAAGAGCCGCGAGCGCGCATTCTTCTTTATCAACATCGAGGAATTGCGCATGCCGGAACAGGTGACCCGCACGCGTTACCTCTATGATCCATCCGTGGAGCAGGGCAATTACTTGTACGTGTATAAGCAGACCGGCCAGCCCGACGTAGTTCGTTCCGTGAACCTGCTGACTTTGGCTGCAGCTAACGGACAGACGTCCACACTGGATCCCACTGTCGCCAAGCTCTTTGCGGATATGCGCGCTGCCACGACAAGCACCGGAGCGCTGAAATCATATCCGCAGTATTCGGATCCCCTGTACCAGCAATATATAGTTCAGTTCAAGGGGATCCAGATCCGCAAATTCCCCACGGGCCGCATCGATATCAACCTGACCAGCAAACACCGGTTTGAATCGAGCTGGAACATGTCCCAGTACACATCGCAGCCGGACTTCCTCAACAGTGCCGAGCCGGCGTTTCCGGGATTCCCGAACCAGGGATTCCAGAATTCCAACCGGTGGGCGACTTCGGCGGCACTGCGTTCCACACTGACGGCGAGACTGGTGAATGAGTTCCGATTTGGCGCCAACGGCGGCACGGTTCTTTTCTTCCCGAACGCCAGTCCGGGTGATTACACGGGATCTGTAGCCAACTCGGCCGGTTATGCATTCGCCTTCTTAGGCACCACATCCAACTACTTCGTAACTAACGGGCCGAGCCGGCGCAACTCGCCGGTGGAAACGTTCGATGACACGGTGACGTGGACGAAGGGTTCGCATGGTTTAAGCTTCGGATACAACTGGACGAATATTGGCTCGTGGATCTGGAGCAAGACCCTGGTGCCTCCGATCACTCTGGGGACGTCCAGCTATGATCCGGCATATGCGATGTTCAACGATTCGACCGCGTATGCGAAGAATTTCCCGAATGCCACTTCGAGTCAGGCCAGCACCGCCGGCAGCACTTACGCCGACCTGACTGCGCGCGTGGTTGCGGTTGGCGGCAGCGCCGTTTTGAACGAAAAGACGCTGCAGTACACGTATATCGGCGACAACGTGCGACGCGCTCATGTGCGGGAGATGGGTACATTCGCAACGGATTCCTGGCGCGTACGCCCCGGCCTGACGGTAAACTACGGTTTGCGCTGGGAACTGCAACTGCCATGGGTACCGCTGAACGACGTTTTTTCGTTTGCTTCGCCGGAGCAGGTGTGGGGACTTTCCGGAGTGAACAGCATTTTTAAGCCCGGCGCGACCGGCGGGGTCGCGAGCGTGCTGACTCAAATGAAGGCGGGCACCAAGGGATTCAATACCGATTACAAGATGTTCGCGCCGAGCCTCGGGTTTGCCTGGACCCCCAAGGGCAAGGGGTTCCTGGAAAAGATCCTGGGCAGCGGATCGCAGACCGTGCTTCGCGGAGGCATTTCTGTTTCCTACAATCGGTATGGAATGGGAACCTACGACTCGATGTACGGCAGCAATCCGGGCGGCACGGTCAGCGCCAGCCGATCCGTTTCCCTGGGCAATTTCCCGGTGCCGGGTTACTCGTGGCCGGTTCTTTTCCGGGATGCGATTAAAACGGGGTCGACTGCGCTCAGTCCGGCGGATTTCAGCAAGACGCCGGTCTATCCGCTTGTTCCTACAACGAGTGACACGATCAGGACGTTCGATCCGAATCTCCGGACACCCTACACGATCTCCTGGACATTCGGATTGCAGCGCGAGCTGACGAAAAACACGGTGCTGGAAGTCCGCTACGCCGGAAACCGCAACAAGCAGACATGGTATGCGCCCAACCTGAACTCGATCAACATCATCGAGAACAAGTGGATCGATGAATTCAAACTCGCGCAGGCGAATCTGACGGCCAACCGGGCCGCGGGCCGCGGTAACACATTCCGTTACTTCGGGCCGAACACGAATACGGTGCCTCTGCCGATCATGATTGCCTACACGGGCGGAAAACTCGATCCCACCGATGCAAGTAACTACACAAGCGCCAAGCTGGGAAGCGTGAATTACGCGCTGTTCCAGAACTCGACGTACATCAACACCTATCTCAATCCCTTGAGGCCCGATCCCGCCACAATGGCATCGAACCTCTACGGTGATTTGACGCGGCGCAACAATGCCCTCGCGTACGGGTTGCCTGCCAATTTCTTCTACGTGAATCCGGCGGTAAGCAGCGCGTACATTTATCGCAACGGCGGCGGCAGCATCTATGACTCCATGGTCGTGGAACTGCGCCGGCGCATGGCCAAGGGGCTTCTGGTTCAGGGGAACTACGTCTGGTCCAAGGGCTTCAACATGGGGTATTACGGCTTCCGGGCGCCGTGGGTCAAGGAACTCGGCGATGCTTTGCCGCATGCGCTCAAGGCAAGCTGGATTTACGAACTGCCGTTCGGACAGGGCCGCGCGCTGTTCAGCGGCTCCAGCCGCGTCATGGATAGGATCATCGGCGGCTGGGAATTCCAGGGAACCATGCGAGTTCAGGCCGGAAACCTGCTGGATTTCGGGAACGTTGTTCTGGTGGGCATGACCGGCAAGGAACTGGCGGATTCCGTCGGGATGCGGTTTGATGATGCCAAGAAAATCGCATACTACGTTCCTCAGGACATCATCGATCAGACATACAAATCGTATACGAGTGACATCACCGGGTACACCTCCGGAGCGCCCAGCGGACGCTATGTGGCAAGGCCCGGGACCGCTAATGGCGGCAACTGCATCCAGATCACCTCGCTGGATTGCGCGCCGCTGCATAATTATGTCCGCGGTCCGATGTTCGCGCGCTACGATCTGAGCCTTGTGAAGAAGATTCGTTTCACCGAGCAGGCGAATTTCGAGCTGCGCGGTGAATTCCTGAATGCATTCAACAACATCAATTTCTACGGTAGTACTTGTGCTAGCAGCAGCCTGACCTGCGGCCAGGCGACGACGGCGTACACGGACCGGAATACGACTCACGATCCCGGCGGGCGCCTGATCCAGATCGTCATGCGCATCAACTTCTAACTCCATGAAGGGGGATACGGACCGCCGTGTCCCCCTATCGATCCGCAAAGGCCTCCAGGGCCGGCCGGGACCCGAAACGTTTTCTTCGGATTCCGGCTGGTCCTGGAGGTTTTTTTTGGCGCCATGGGATTGCCGATCATTTGAGAAAAATAAAAGCTCAGCGCAGAGGACCAGGAGGCCGCAGAGAAGAATCTGCGTTAAGAGGTTTTTCTACCGGCGGAATTGTAGTTAGATTAATAATAGACTTTGATGAAAACGGTAAAATCCAGGACCCGCATCAATAAACCAAGTGGTGATCGCCAGGTTCCCGCACTTCCCTGGTTGCTCGGGCTGATTACCGTGACGCTCGCCGTCAAAGCGGTCGCGCTGGCGCAGCTCGGGAACCATCCACTGCTTCAGCCCCTCGGCGAACTCGACACCGCCTATTATGTCGAGTTAGCCAAAAAGGTCGCTCAAGGCGGCCCGCTGGCAGTGGCGGAGCCGTTCTTCGTTTCGCCCCTCTATGTCTTCTTCCTGGCACTGGTCTTCAAAATAAGCGGCGGCTCGCTCATGGCCGCCCGGATTGGGCAGATTCTTCTGGGAACCATGGCGATGGTGTTTTTGTACCTTACGGCGCGCCAGTGGTTCAGCGAGCGCATCGCCCAAATTGCCGCCGTGCTCTTTGCACTGACCGGATTCCTGACTTTTTCTGAAATCCTGCTGCTCCAGACTGCGCTTGATCCCTTTCTCACATCGTGCGCCCTTTATTTTGTGTCGCGCACTCAGATCGACGATCGCCGCTGGCCGCTGGTCGCGGCGGGAATCTCCATGGGGCTCTTCACGCTGAACCGGCCGAATGCGCTTGCGTTCGGGCTGGGTGCGGCCGTCCTGATTGCCTTCATGTCATGGCGGCGCACTCCACGCCGCACCGGGACATCTCCGGCCCGAATAGCCCTGGGGCGGTCGGGGATCTTTCTGCTGAGCCTGGCATGCGTGCTTATCCCGAATGCGCTGCGCAACTATGCGGTCTCCGGCGAAGCCATCCTGATTTCGTCGCATGGCGGCCTCAATTTCTTCATGGGAAATCATGCCGGCGCGGACGGCACCTACGGGAGTATCGCGGGTATCACACCCTCGATCGCTGGGCAGGCGCGCGATGCCAAGCGCATCGCAGAAGAGGCGACAGGACGGCCGATGTCGACCGGCGAGGTCTCGGACTATTTCTACCTGCTCGCAGGCGATTGGATCATGGAGCATCCGGTTGAGGGCATGACGCTTTTTTTGCGGAAGATTGCGATCCTTGTCAACAAAACAAACGTGGCCCTGAATTACAGCTATACCTTTTACAGTCAGGAGCCAACGCTGCTCCGCTTCCTGATCGTCGGGCCGTGGCTGCTGATGCCGCTCGGTCTGGTCGGCCTTTGTCTGCCGTCGCAGCGGTCGAAGCAAAAAGGATTTTGGGTGTGGGCATCATTTGTGCCGATCTATGGACTGTCGGTGGCGATCTTCTTCGTCTCCGACCGCTACAGGGCGCCGTTGCTGGTTCCTCTTTGCATTACCACGGCTGCAGCCGTGGGATGGCTGGTGGATCGCCTGCGGTCCCGCCGGCCGGCGCATCTGATCTTACCGGTTGTGGTGCTTGGCCTGGCATGTACGGCGGCCAACTGGAATCTCAAACTCAACGACGGGCTGGATGACGAGCGGACGATAAAAGCCGTGTGGCTGATTGAGCAGGGTGATTACAGCGGGGCACAGGAGTATGCAGCAGGCATCTCCTCCCGCCACTCGCATCCTGGGATGCTTCGATTCCAAATGGGAATGGCATTCGCTGCGGCGGGTCGCCTCGAGGACGCTATCCAGCAATTCCGTCAGGCGCTCGCCATCAACCCCGAGGAGAATGCGATTCATTTTGCGCTCGGGCAGGCGCTGGCATCCCTGAAGCAGCCCGCCGAGGCAATTCCTCATCTCACCTGGGCCTTTGACCATGGTCATGAGCCCAAGGTGTCCGGGCCCCTGCTTGTTTGGGCGCTTGCCTCAGCGGGGCAAACCGGGGAGGCCGTGAGACGCCTGAGCGCCTTTCCCGATTCCTTTGCGGACCAATATGGAACCGCGCTTTTTCTCGGCGCGCTCGCGTTCGATGGACAGGTTCCGATCCAGGCGGAGCGGTGGCTGAGGATTGCCACGGCACTTGGCCCGGACCAGCCGGAAGCCTTCGCCAAGCTGGGTGCGACGCTGCTCCTGTCGAACCGTGCGCAAGAGGCGGTGTCGCCGCTGGAAACAGCGGTTCGCCTGGAGCCGCAAAACGCCGGGGCCCATCGAAACCTCGCGGTCGCGTATGCGAATTGCGGCCGCTACGCCGAGGCCCGCGCCCAGGGCGTAGAAGCGCTACGCCTCGACCCGAACGATGCTCAGTTGCAGGCGTTCCTGAAATCATTGCCTTCAGGCGCGCGCCGCTGAATGAACCGCCATATCATCGGTCGGAATCAGAACCTACGGCGCGGGCCTTGGAACTCACGGTTCCCACCCTGGTTGACAGTGGCAGCCTGATTTGCTCACGGGGGAGGAGAATATCACAGGTCGGAAAGTCCGGGTAAGAGAATGCCTGCGGTGTGCAAAGGTTACGAGGCTGCGGAAGCCTTAACATGTACCAAAGACCGGCAGCGTAAATATTAAAAAAAGTTAAACATTTCGTGTTTCAGGCCAGTGCTGGGGATGGTCAAGATGCTAATTCGTAAGGCTGTTCCGCCCCTGCAGCGCTCCAATTCGATTTGCATTCCTTACCCCGGGCGGCGCTTCGAAGCTGTGAAAATATCATATGCAGCCATCGGACCGCCAAGACCACGAAGACCACGAAGAAGAATAACTGCAATTCTTTGAGGTCTTTGCG